>DASQVA010000186.1:0-8542 GCA_035641035.1 Rubrobacter sp.
CCGGCCTCACCGCCGGGGCGGTCAAGGGGTAGGTTAGAAGGGAATCCCCCTGAACAAGGAGAAGTTCTGGGCGCGCGACCTGGAGCCCGGCTCCAGGCTGCGCTCCAGCTTCCTCGCCGCCGACACCACCGTCCGCAAGGACAGCCGCGGCGTGCCCTACCTCTCGCTGAAACTGGTCGACCGGACCGGCTCCGTAGACGCCCGCATGTGGGGGCGGCTCCCCGACGAGCTGATCAGCGGGGAGCCGCCCGAGCCGGCCTACGTGGACGTTGAGGGACAGGCCCACGAGTACCGCGGGACGCTGCAGGTGAAGCTCGACCGGCTGCGGCTCCTGCGTCCGGAGGACGTCTCCGAGGAGGACTACCTCCCCGCCACGGAGATGGACCGACGCGCCCTCGCCGCCGAGCTCGAACGCGCCGGAGGGGAGCTCGAGAACGGGTACCTACGAGAGCTCTTTGAACTGATGGTCTCGGACGAGGACTTCTGGACGGCGTTCTGCGAGGCCCCGGCGGCCAAGGCCATGCACCACGCCCGGATCGGTGGCCTGCTGGAGCACTCGGTGAGCTGCTTGAAGACCGCCCGCGCCCTCTCAGAACGCTACCAGGTAGACCGCGACCTGCTCGTCTTCGGGGCGATCTTTCATGACGTTGGGAAGGTGCGCGAGCTCTCGTGGGACCGGGGTGCCTTCGCGTATACTACCGAGGGACGACTGCTCGGCCACGTGGTGCTCGGGGAACGCCTGGTCTCCTCTTACGTCGCGGCCATACCCGATTTCCCGGAGGAGCTGGCCTTGCGGCTCTCGCATCTCCTGATCTCGCACCAGGGCGAGACCGAGTACGGCTCCCCCGAGCGTCCCAAGACGCTCGAAGCCCTGCTCGTTCACCTCATAGACAACCTCGACGCCAGGGCGACCATGTACCTGGAGACCACCACGAACGTCAGCCCCGGGGGCTGGAGCCACCACGAGAACCCCCTGAGACGGGCCCTCTACGTGCCCGAGGAGCTTGAAGACGGATAGCTGGAACTAAACGCTAGTAAACGCTAGCGCTTGTCGTCGTCTTCGTCGTCCTCGCTGGCGGTGAGCTCTTCCTTGAAGTCCTCTATCGCGCGGCGGGATTCGCTGACGAAGCGGCCGACGTCGCGCGCCATCTTCGGGAGAGAGCCGGGGCCGAAGATCACCAAAAAGATGAGGCCGATGATAACCATCTCTTGAGGACCAACGCCGAACATGAGATAAATATAACCCGCGGACGCGGACCTTACAACGAGTGCGGCCCGTCGTAGTTGGCAGCGTATATACTCAAGCTATGCTGCTCTTGACGAGAGGCCGCCGATGATCTCCTGGGGCGCGGTGCGCACGATAGCCGTGACGCTCGCCTCGCGCACGGAGCGGGTCCCGCGCGGGGACTTCGACTACGCGGGCGCCATCGCGACCACCATCGACCCACTTTCCGGATTTACCGGTATCGGGCTGCCCCAGGGACCGCCCGGCGGGCGCCAGCTCAGGGTCGCCGACCGGGCTGAGTGGATCGACTTCAACATCGAGGGCTTCGGCGCTCTGATGGAGCCGGTCGTGAGGCGCGCCGCCGCGGGCGCGGGGGATTTTACTTGGGCCGTAGGGGGCGCGACGCTCACGGCCCAGGTCGGGCTTCTGCTCGGGTTCCTCTCGTCGCGGGTCCTTGGTCAGTACGACACAGGACCGCTGCTCTCGCCGGGACGGGATGGAGCCCCTGGCAAGGTCTTTTTTCTCGACGGGAACATCGTGTCGGCGGCGGGGAGGCTCTCGGTGCCGGTAGACGGGCTGCGGCTGTGGATCGTGCTGCACGAGATGACCCACGCCCTCCAGTTCGAGGGGTATCCGTGGCTGCGCAGGCACCTCGGCGGGCTGCTCGAGGGCCTGATCTCGCCGCTCGCCGAGCGGCTCGGCGTCCGCGAGACGCTCGGGCGCATCTCGGGGAACCTCAAGACCGGCGGACGCTCCGTCGAGCTGATGATGAGCCCGCAGCAGCGCGAGTCCTTCGACAGGATGCAGGCGACGATGTCGGTGATCGAGGGCTACTCGGACTACGTCATGCACCACGTCGGCAAGGGCCTCGTGCCGCACTACGATCACCTGAAACAGCGCATGGCGAGGAGCCGGGTGCACCGCCCGCCCTTCGAGACCGCCGTCTTTCGGCTGACCGGCCTCGAGGTCAAGCTGGAGCAGTACAGGCTCGGCGAGGAGTTCGCTGCCGCTGTGGTCCGGCGACAGGGCATGGAGGGCCTGAACCGCGTCTGGGAGCGGCCGGAGAACCTGCCCTCCCTCGAAGAGGTCCGTGACCCCGGCCTCTGGATGTCGAGGCTGGGATCGCCCTGAGATGGAGGGTGGGCAAAGCCCGCAGGAGAAGCGCCTCCCTCTAGGCTACGAGTTCGTCCGCGAGGAGGAGGCCCGCGCCGCCGCTGCCGACCTCGACCGCCGTTTCACCGAGCAGGAGCTCCCCGGTCTACGCATCTACCGCGTACGCTGGAACGGTAACTTTATCGTCGAGGCCGCGTTCTCGCCCGGCACGCCCGACTCTCTTATCGAGGACGCCCGCGCCCTCCTCGGCGAGGCAGGCAGACCCGTCCATCCCGACGACCTCACCGATTACAAGCGGGCCATGCAGGAAGGTATGGGGGGGCTGCCGGACTGGGTGCGGCGCTTCTTCGGCGGGCGTCGATAGGAGATCCAGGTTACGGGCCGGTCGGAGGTGTCACGGGGTGTAGTGCGGCCGATATGCCGCTAGTCCATGCGCCGCTCGAGGCGTGTGATCTGGTCCCGCAGCTCCTCGATCTCGTGCTCGAGGTACTTCTCCCTGCCGCGGACGCGGGTATAGCCTGACTCCAGGACGCTGCCCAACCTGTCTACCGCCCGGACCAAAGTCCTGCCCAAGAAACGCGCCGAGACATCGATGCCGCCGAGGACCGACCGGCGGGCTGAGCGGGCCGCCGGGGTGGCGGCGAAGGCCCCCGCGGCGAAGCCACCGACGGCGCCGACCGTCGCCCCGAGCACGAATTTAGTCGTCCCCTCGCCCAAAAACGGCATCCTCCCGGATCTCCCGAGCCTCGACGGCGCCAGTTTAGCACAGCGCTTCGGCGGAAAACCCAGGTGAAGCCCCGCGGATTACCCGCGGGTTATACTGAGCCGCGCATGATGGAGACCGGGAAAAGGGACCTGCTGCGCAGCTTGCCGGCCGTGGATGCCGTGTTGCGCGACCCGGCCGGGGAGGCGCTCGCAGGCCGCCACGGGAGGGCGGCGACGACCGTGTCCGTCCGCGAGGCCCTAGAGGCCTTGCGGCGCGGGATCTCGGCTGGCGAGAGGCCCCAGGTCTCTGAGGGCGCCGTCGCCGCTTTTGCCTCCAGACTCCTCTCCGGCAGGGGCCTCAGGCGCGTGGTCAACGCCACCGGGGTGATCCTACACACCAACCTGGGGCGCTCGGTGCTCTCGGAGCGGGCGGTGTCCGCCATCGCCGAGGCGGCGACCCGCTACTCGAACCTTGAGTACGATCTACCCTCCGGGGGGCGCGGCTCGCGCTACGACCACGCGGTGCCGCTACTCAAAGAACTGACTGGCGCCGAAGATGCCCTCGTCGTCAACAACTGCGCCGGGGCGACCCTCCTCGCGCTCGCCGCGGTGGTCTCTGAGTCTGACGGCGTGGGGGAGCCTGAGGTGATCGTCTCGCGCGGCCAACTCATCGAGATCGGTGGTGGATTCCGCATCCCCGAGGTGCTCGAGCTCTCCGGCGCCCGGCTCAGGGAGGTCGGTACTACGAACCGAACCCGCCTATCGGACTACGAGGCGGCCATCGGCGAGAACACCCGTGCCATCCTCTGGGTCCATCCGAGCAACTTCGAGACGGTCGGTTTCACCGAGTCGGTCGGGGTCGCGGGCCTGGCCTTACTGGGGCCAACGGTTATCGCCGATGTCGGCAGCGGGGCGCTCTTGCCCATCGGGGACGAGCTGCGCGCGCAGGACGCGATCGGGGACGGGGCGGATCTCGCGATCTTCTCGGGGGACAAGCTCCTCGGTGGCCCGCAGGCAGGGATAGCGGTGGGCGCTCCGCGTTGGATCTCCGCGATGCGCCAACACCCTCTCGCCCGCGCCATCCGCGCCGACAAGCTCTGCCTCGCCGCCCTAGAGGCGACGCTCACCTCCTACCTCAACGGCACTGCCCAAGAAGATCTCCCAACCCTCAGAATGCTCCACGCCCCCGTCGCAGAGGTCGAAGCGAGGGCAGCCCGTCTAGCGGAGGAGCTGAGGCGGGCGGCGCCGGGCCTGAAGGTGGACGTGGCGGCTTCCGTGGCCCGCAGCGGCGGCGGGACGCTCCCCACCTACGAGATCCCGTCTTTCGCCGTCCGCCTAGGAGGGACGGAGGCGGAGAACCTCGCCGAAACCTTGCGCTCCTGCGATCCGCCGGTGGTCGGCCGCGTCCGCGAGGGGAGGGTCTGGCTCGACGCGCGCACGCTCTTGCCCGGGGACGAGGAGGCCGTCGCCGCGGCGGTCAGGGACGCTCGTGGATGAGTCGGGAGAACGCCGGATCTCGCTGACCATCGGGACGGCTGGCCACGTGGACCACGGCAAGACCACCCTCGTCCGTTACATGACCGGGACGGACACCGACCGGTTGGAGGAGGAGCACCGCAGGGGCATCTCCATCGTGCCTGGATACGCCGAGCTGGACCTCCCGAGCGGCCGGCGGGCGAGCCTCGTGGACGTGCCGGGCCACGAGCGCTTCGTGAAGAACATGGTCTCGGGGGCGACCGGGGTAGACGCCTTCCTGCTCGTGGTGGCCGCCGACGACGGCGTGATGCCCCAGACCCGCGAGCACCTCGACGTCCTGCGGGTGCTCGGTATCGAGCAGGGCGTCGTTGCCCTCTCGAAGATCGATGCCGTGGACGGGGAGACAGCGGAGCTCGCCGCGCTCGAGGTGGATGACCTCTTGGAATCCTTAGGCATCGCCGCACCGGTAGTCCCCGTGAGCGGCGTGACCGGTGAGGGCGTAGACGACCTGCTGCTGGCGCTCGACGCTCTGGCCGCGGGTCCCGCTAACCGGCGCCGCGACGGCCTGGCGCGACTGCCGGTGGACCGCTCGTTCGTGCTCAAGGGTATCGGGGTCGTGGTGACCGGGACGCTGTGGAGCGGAGAGGTCAGAGCTGGCGACGTCCTCTACACCCCGGCGGGACGCCGCCCGCGCGTGCGCGGAGTGCAGAACCACGGCCATCCGGCCGAGGTCGCCTCGGCTGGCGCGCGAACCGCGCTCGACCTTACCGGCGTCGAGGTCTCGGAGATCGAGGGCGGGGACGTCCTACTCTCCCACCCGGTACCGGCCAGCCGCGACCTAGACGTCCGCGTTCGGCTCTTGGAGGGCGCGAAGCCCCTCGCCCACGGCGTGCGTGCGCGCCTGCACCATGGGACCCGCTCCACCAACGCCCGCCTGCGTCTGACGGGAAGCGAGGAGCTCCGGCCCGGCGAGAGCACCCTCGCTCGCCTGAGGCTCGCTGAGCCGATCGTCGCGCTCCCCGGCGACCGCTTCGTGCTGCGCTCGCTCGCGCCGCAGGTCACGGTCGGGGGCGGGACGGTCCTCGACCCTGCCCCACCCGGACGCCGCCCGGACCCGACCTGGCTCAAAGCCCTGGAGAGCGGGGACGCGAAGGAGTCCGTTCCGCTCGCCCTCGCGCGCAGGCCCGGGGAGGGTATGACCACCGACGAGCTCTCGCTCCTCCTCGCCATCCCGCCGGACCAGGTCTCCCGCGCGGTCGAGCTCAGCCCGGAGGTAGAGACGGTCGGGCAGGAGCTCCACGCCCTCGTCGACGAGGTCGCCGCCGCGCGCGAGCGCCTGCTGGAGGCCCTGAAGCGCCGCGCCGGGGAGCGCCCGGAGAGCCCTGAGCTCAATGTCGCCGAAGCCCGCACGGCCACCGGGCTCTCGTCCCGGCTCGCGAACGCCCTGCTCGCGCACCCGGAGATCGAGGAGGTCCGCGTGACCGAGACCGGCATCGGCCTGGCGGGCGTCGGCGGGGTGCCCCCTGAGCTGGAGCGTGAAGCCGAGAGGTTGCTGGAGGGGTTGCGGGCGGCAGGGCCGCTGCCCCCGGCGACAGAGCCCACGCCGGCGTTGCGATTGCTCTTGAAGCGCGGCGAGGTGGTCGAACTTGGGGGCTCGCTCTTCGCCGCGAGCGAAGCCGCGGAGGAGGTTTTAGAGAGGATAAAGGCCGTCTGCCGGGAACAAGGTGAGATCTCGCTCGGCCTGTTGCGGGACGACCTCGGCACCAGCCGCAAGTACGCGCAGGCCTGGCTCGAGTACTCTGACATGGCCGGCGTCACCAGCCGCACCGGCGACGTCCGAGTCCTCACCCGCCGCCACCGCAAGGCGATGTAATAAACTCTGTCCGGTCCGCAGAACCCGGAATGCGTGGGCCTGGTGGCCCAGCCGGTCTTCAAAACCGGTTTGCGGCCGTGATACGGTCGTGGCGGTTCGATTCCCCCGCATTCCGCGATTTGAGTCTTCTGGCTTGGAGGTTTCGATGAACTTTTCTCATCTGGACGGCGAAGGCGCGGCACGAATGGTCGACGTGGGGGAGAAGACGATGGTGCGGCGCACCGCTATAGCCGGGGGGCACGTGCGCATGGCCCCGGAGACCGTGGAGCTTTTGAGGGAGCGAACGCTGCCCAAGGGCGACGCGCTGAACACGGCCAGGATCGCCGGCGTCATGGCGGCCAAGAAGACGCCGGAGCTTATCCCCCTCTGTCACGGCCTGAACCTGACCTCCGTGGACCTGGAGTTCGAGGTCGGGTGGGACCGGATCGGGATCATCGCCACCGCCCACGCCACCGACCGGACCGGCGTCGAGATGGAGGCCCTCGCCGCGGTGAGCGTCGCGGGTTTGACGATCTACGATATGTGCAAGGCGGTGGACAAGGGTATGGTCATAGAAGACGTGAGGCTCGTCGAGAAGACCAAGGAACACGTTGGGTCGTGAACCTTTATACGGCGCCGCACCATCGCTCATGCAACACTTTGATCTACAATGATAGTGGCCCGGGGTTTATGCTAGACTTTTTGGCTAGTTTGCGGGTCCGATCGCTAGGTCAGGAGCGCAGAGATCGAGCGCGAGAGCAATGTCCTTTACCCCATATTCCTGAACCTCTCGGGTAGGCGCTGCGTGATCGTCGGGGGCGGCAAGGTCGCGAGCAGGAAGGCCCGCAAGCTATTGCAAGCAGGGGCCGAAGTAGTGATGATCTCCCCCGAGTTTAGCCCCGAACTGGCCGCCTCGGAAGTAGAGCTCCACCATCGTCCCTACCGGGTCGGAGACCTGGAGGGTGCGCACCTCGCGTTCACGGCCACGGGTTCGCGGGAGGTCAACGCGGCGGTCGCGCGGGAGGCCGAAGAGCGCGGTGTCCCGATCAACGTCGCGGATCGTCCGTCGGAGGGAGACTTCGCGCTGCCCTCGACGTTGCGCAGGGGGAGGCTGCAGGTCGCGGTCTCGACCGGCGGCGCCTCACCGACGCTGGCGAAGCGCATCCGGGGTGAGCTTGAGGGGGTCTTCGGGTCCGAGTGGGCGGTGATCGTCGAGCGGTTTGACGCGGCCCGCCGGAGCGGCGAGGCGCCCGACGCGGAGCTGGAAGAGGAGGTGAGTCGGTGTTTATCGCGGTTGCGGGGATGAACCACCGCTCGGCTCCGGTCGAGGTGCGCGAGCGCCTCGCCTTTCCGCCGTGCGCGGGAAGGGCTTTCTTGAGGCGCCTGCTGAAGGAAGGCGTGGCCACCGAGGCGGTCCTGATCTCCACCTGCAACCGCACGGAGGTCTACGCCGTGGTTGACGACGAGGGGGCGCGAGCCCGGGTGCTCGACCTGCTCGCGGAGGACCGTGGGGTCGACCGGGCGACGCTCGAGAGGGACACCTACTGGCTCACGGACGCGGAGGCGGTGCGGCACCTTTGCCGGGTGACGTCTTCTCTGGACTCGATGGTCGTGGGGGAGGGCCAGATCTTGAGCCAGGTGCGCCAGGCGTACCGGGCGGCGACCGAGGAGCGGTGCACCGGCCAGATCCTCAACCGGCTCTTCCACACGTCGCTCAGGGTCGGCAAAAGGGTTCGCTCCGAGACGGGGATAGGGGATAGCTCGCTCTCCGTACCGCACGTCGCGGTGAAGCTCGCCGAGGAGGTCTTTGGGACGCTCGCCGGTCGGCGAGCGTTGGTCCTCGGTGCGGGCGACATGAGCGAGCTCGTGGTCAAGCACCTTAAGGATAGGGGTGTTGGGGACCTTCGCATCGCCAACCGGACGCCGGAGCGCGCCCGGATGCTGGCCGAGCGCGTCGGGGGGCGGTCGGTCGCGTTCGAGGACCTGGCTCGCGAGCTGCCCGAGGTGGACGTGGTCGTTAGCTCCACGGGCTCGGGGGAGTGGGTCGTGTGCAGCGAGACGGTGGCGAGGGCGCTGGAGCTGAGGGATGACCCGCTGTTCTTCGTAGACATAGCGGTGCCGCGGGACGTGGACCCCGTGGTGCAGGCCCTGGGACGCGTCTACCTGTACGA
>DASQVA010000187.1:0-8170 GCA_035641035.1 Rubrobacter sp.
TTGATGGTGATGCCCCACGTGGCCGATGTCGCGGCCCTCATAAAGAGCCAGAACATCGCACTGGACGACGCGCAGATCAAGTCGACGTTTTCTTGAGCTCTGTCGACGAGAAGACCGATCAGGGCGGCAGGTTCCTCACGAGTGGGCGGCTCAACGCCCCGCGCCATCGGACCGTTTCTGATGGCGTCGCGGGACAGCCTTCGGCCGACCATCAGCCGCGTGCGGCCGGTCTTCGGTAGCACCGCCCGCGAGATGACCTCGACCGTGGCGGCCACGGTGCGCGACCGCCGCACCAACCTCGCCAAGGGTGGCGATCGCCGCTGCGTGGACGGGGGCCAGCAGAACACATCCTCCTACAGCTCCGCGACCGACCGGCTAAATTACAGGAGCGGCAGGCTCTACGACGACCGGCACGCGGTCAAGATCGTCGCCCCCGAGGCAAGCGGCAACCGGGTCGACGAGTGCTGGAACGGCGTGTCGGATCCGGATGTGCCGCGCGCGGGACCACCAGAACGCACGGGGATCTGTCACGGCCCTTCCTCATGCCCTCCGAGAGCGTGTCGTATGGCGTACGAGACGAAGGGGACCGCGGGGGACGTATGGTAAGATTGCCCGTAAATCGCGGAGTTCTGGCCGGGCATCTGTGCGACGGCCGCCAGCGTTAGAGGAGGTTGGTAGGCATGGTTGAATGGTTTCGTAGACGTGCCGGCAGCGGTGGACCGAACCGATCATCGGTATCCGAGGAGCCCGTGAAGCTGGGCGTTGAGGGCGAGACGGCCGCTGAGCTCGTCGACAGGACACCAGAGCCCGAAGAGCCCGCCGGCGGCTTCTCGGATGCCGGGATCCGGGAGGCTCTCAGGGACGTGCGGGATCCGGAGATCGGACGCGACCTCGTCTCGCTCAACATGGTCAGGAGCATCGAGATTCAGGGTTCCGGTGTCAAGGTCGGGATCGCCCTCACGACCGCCGGCTGTCCCCTGAAGCACAGGATCACGACCGACATCAAGGACCGGCTCGCGATGATCGAGGGCGTTGAGAACGTCGAGGTGGACTTCGGCGTGATGAGCGACGACGACCGCCAGAACCTCATGACCTCGCTGCACGGTAGCCCTTCGGAGCTCGCCCCGGCCTTCCGGGCCGAATCCAAGACCCGCATCATCGCCGTTGTCAGCGGCAAGGGCGGGGTAGGCAAGAGCACCGTGGCGGTAAACCTCGCCGCGGCTCTAGACCGGGCCGGGCATTCGGTCGAGATCCTCGACGCTGACGTGCATGGGTCTTCGGTCCCGGTCATGCTGGGTTCGATGGAGAAGCCGAACGTTGTCGGAGGCGTGATCTTCCCGGTGGAGTCTGCCCAGGGACTGAAATTCATCTCGATGGGCAACTTCGTGAACGAGGGCCAGGCGATAATCTGGCGGGCCCCCATCGTCAACAAGGCCCTCACCCAGCTCATGCGCGACGTCTACTGGGACGAGCCGGACTTTATCCTTGTAGACATGCCGCCCGGCACCGGCGACGTGGCTCTAACGGTGGCCCAGATGATCCCCAAGGCCGAGGCCCTCGTAGTCACCACCCCCCAGGCCGACGCCGCGCGCGTCGCGGTCAAGGCTGGCAAGATGGCCGCGCAGGCGCACCTCAAGGTCGCCGGGGTCGTCGAGAACATGGGCCATGCGGTGTGCCCGTGCTGCGGGGAGGAGATGAAGATCTTCGGTGGCGACGGCGGAGACCGGGTGGCCGGCGAGCTCGGATCTAGTGTTCTCGGCCGCATCCCCATACTCCCCGACGCCACCGGCGAGCCCGGCAACGCCCTGTTCGATGAGGACAGCGCCCCGGCCCGCGCCTTCGACGAGATCGCCGCGTCGCTTGCCGCCACCAAGGTTCGCAAGCGGATAAAAGTGCTGTAGGTTACAGGTAGGGTATAGGCTTCAGAAACATAGCAGCGGTCTAGCGCGTTTCGCGAGACCGCTCCCATGCCATGGCTGCCGTTCAAGATTCTCCCTGAAGCCTGAACCCTACGGCCTAACCGTGCAGCACCTCGACCAACTCGCGTACCGAGCCAGCGCTAGTCTGGAGTTCGACGAGCTCGCTCTGTTGCAGGTCGAGCTCGACGACCTCTTCTATGCCCGCGGCGCCGAGCTTGACGGGAACGCCGACGAACAGGTCCTCGATGCCGTACTCGCCCTGCAGGTAGGTGGCGCAGGGCAGGACGCGCTTCTGGTCGAGCAGGATAGCGTCGATCATCTCTAAGACGGCTGCTGACGGTGCGTAGAAGGCGCTCCCGCTCTTGAGGAGGCCAACGATCTCCGCCCCGCCCTGGCGGGTGCGCTGCACGATGGCCTCCACCCGGTCTTCGGGCAAAAGCTCCGTGATGGCAACGCCGCCGACGGTCGCCATGCTCGGCAGCGGCACCATGGTGTCGCCGTGCCCGCCGAGGACCAACGCGAAGACGTCGCGTACCGAGACCTCGAGCTCCTGGGCTATAAAGGTGCGGTAGCGGGCAGTGTCAAGGATGCCGGCCATGCCGATCACACGTTCGCGCGGAAACCCGCTCGTCTCCATCGCGACGTGGCACATCGCGTCGAGGGGGTTGGCGACCACGACCAGGATCGTCTCCGGCGAGTGCTTTACGACCTCTTCGGTTACACTGCCGACGATATTCTGGTTTGTTTTGAGCAGGTCGTCGCGGCTCATCCCCGGCTTGCGGGGGCTACCGCTGGTGATCACGACCACGTCTGAGCCGGCGGTCACCTCGTAATCGTTGGCACCGATTACATCCGAGTCGTAGCCGAGGATGGGGCCGCTCTCCAGGATATCCAGCGCCTTGCCCTGGGGCAGTCCCTCCACGATGTCCACCAGAACCACGTCCGCGTAGTTGCGTTCAGCGAGCCTCTGGGCCGTGGTACCCCCGACGTTGCCAGCGCCAACGACAGTCACCTTGGTTTTCACCATCCTGGATCCGCCTCCTCTACGAGATTAAGTGGTGCGTCCGGCAATGATAAGTGAATCCTCTTGGCTTTGCCGGCCCCGTCTTAAACTAAAATACCCGTGAAAGCTGAGAGCGTAAACGGTCGGGAGGTTCGTTGGAGATCGCTCGGGCCATATCTACCCGTCAGAGCGTCGGGAGGGTAAAGCAGGACCCGGTGCCTAAGGAGTTGATCGAGCGCGTCCTCGAGAGCGCCATCCACGCGCCTAACCACAAGATCACCGAGCCCTGGCGCTTCCACGTCTTCACCGGCAAAGGGCGCGGGAAGCTCGCCCGGGCCCGCGCGCAAACGGCGCGCTTGCAGGCGGAGGCCGAGGGAGAGGAAGATGAGATGGCGGCCGGCAGGATCAGCCGCGAGCGCAAAAAAGCCTTCCGCGCGCCGGTCGTGATAGCCGTGATCTCCGAGGCCGGCCGCGACGAGGTGGAGACGCTGGAGAACTACGCCGCCTGCGCCGCCGCAGTACAGAACATGCAGCTCACAGCCCACTCCCTAGGACTGGGCGTGATTTGGCGAACCGGCCCGGTCGCCTACCACGAGCACATGCGCGAGTTCTTCGGCCTCGGCGACGGCGACCGCATCGTTGCCTACCTCTACGTGGGCTACCCCGACATGGGCGAGAGACCCCGTCGCCGGAAGCCAGTGGACGAGAAGACCATCTGGCACGAAGGCTGACAACAACCAGTTGTCGCAACCCAGGGGCGGGTAAGGACGTATCTGTGGGAAGCCGACGAAGGGAGATCTCGTGAAGACCCTGCTTAGACGTTTGCTGATACTCGCCGCACCCATAATCTGGCGTAAGATCCGGGATCGGCACCGCGGACGCTAGCCGTGGACTTTAGCCACGGACGCTAGCGGCATTTAATCGGCTATCGGGACCGCCTTGAAGCCCTCTCCCACGCGCCTGACCTTTACCAGGGGCTCACCTGGTTCATGGTAGAGGATCACGGGCGCGTCCCGCGCCTCGGCCTCCTCTAGCACCTCGATGCGGTTACGACGAGCGGCCTCGGGGTCAGTGTCGACGCCAGCTATGAGATCGGGGTTCAGCCAGATCTTGGCCGGGGCCAGGTCCGCAGTGTAGAGCGCCGAGTCGTCACCGGACTCAATCCAGACGATCTGGTGCCCCTCGGAGTGACCGCTCCTTACTTCGACCCTTACGCCCTCCACGACCTCGACGTCGCCGCCCAAGAGCTCGCACCAGCCCTCCTCGATACCCTGCTCCACTGCCCGAACCGCCTCACGGCGTCCGTCCCCTTCGGGCATCCCACGGGCCTCCTCGAGCGCGGCCTCCTGCACGTAGACGGTAGCGTTCGGGAAGCTGGGCGGCTCCAACGCCCACCCGACGTGATCGGGGTCCAGGTGCGAGAGGACGACGTGCGTCACTTCCTCAGAGTCGTACCCCGCCTCCAGCAGGTGATCCATGAGGTTCTGCTCCTGCCGCAGTTCGTAGCGGCCGACGAGGGCCTCGGGTAGCTCCGGCCCAAAGCCCGCGTCAACGAGTACGAGGTCGTCGCCGGTCTCGATCAGGATCGGGTGCATGGCTCCCTTGATGCTCGCCTTGCGCGAGCCACCGAAGAGGTTGCCCGCTTCCGTGACGAACATGCCGTCGTCCAGGATGCGGACCCGTATCCGCCCTACGCCGAAGGTGCTCCCAGTAGCCAAGTCGTCCAAGCCTCCTCTGCTCGTGAACCCGAATGATAGCGGCAGCGGTGTCCTCCCGCTTCGCGTTCCCTCGATCCGGCCCGACGCGAGCCGCGACGCCAACTGGGCTACGAAAACCTTACCCGTATAGCGTATAACTCAGACGTGGACGGAACGAGATTTTGACGCGAGTCGGCCACGCTACCGGTGGATGGTGGTCGCGGTGGCCGTCTCGATCTCGCGCGATCAACGGCGGGGCGGCCTGTAAGCAGAAGGCCAGGAATGGAGTCGACCTCACTCTCGACGGAGGCCACGCTCAGCTTGGTGGCTACGACGACGGGGGCGACGAGCTCCGCCAGAAGATCCGGGTCGGCAAGAATACCGAGTTGGCCCGCGAGGTCAAGATATAGACCAACGAGAGCGGCCGTCCGACCCGATGCTAGTGTGAATTACCAACGACAAGGGTGAGCTGCTCGCCGTTCTAAGGCGAATCACCGCTGGAGAGACCGACGGGTGGCAGCGCCAGACGATCGGCTTTTCGCGGTTCCCGGACGGTCTACGTCGTTTCCATATTCGTACCGACCCGAGCCTCCTCACGACCTTCTACCTGGACGACGTGGTCCTCAAGAGGAACTGACGGGCGGCTCTCAGGGACGCATCGCCTCCCTGACGCCGTCTCTTAGGGCGGTTGCGAGCGTCATGGGGTGTTTGAGTAGGCTGTAGACCGGGGCGTCCCCAGTGAAGCTCGCCATGAGCGTGCGGCGGGCATTTGGGTCCTTCTCGCAGGCCTTGAAGAGGGGTTCGATCATCTCCAAATTCGGTACCAGGTTGACCAGCGCTTGCCCGGAGAGGTGCTCGCGGGCGCGCTGGCGCCGCAGTTGGCTCTCGTACCCGGAGAGGGTGGAGGCCGAGAAATCCCTTCGGGCGTGGGCCTGGTGGACCCAGGTGGCGGCCAGGCGTCCGGACTCCATAGCGTACCCGACGCCCTCGCCGCTTATCGGGTGGACCATGCTCCCGGCGTCCCCGACGGCCAGGACCCCCTGAGCGTGACGCTTCGCGCCCCACATCCCCATCTTGAGGGACCAGCTCTTCGCCGGCCCCTCCGGTTCGGCGTTCTCTAGCCACCCCGCTAGCTGAGGTTCTTCCAGGAACTGGTCGAACACGTCCTTGAGGTTGCGGCCCGTTCGGGCCAGGGCCCTGGTCGAGACGCCCGCCCCGACGTTGGCCCGCCCATCACCGAAGTAAAAGACCCAACCGTATCCGGCCCCGTGCGAGTTCATATCCTCCGTAATGAAGATGTGCAGGTCTTCCTTGTTAGGCCCATCCACGTCGCGAAAGTACTGCCTACGGGCTACGGCATTCTGATGGGCCTTCATGCCCTCACCCGCGAACCCTCCCACGCCGTCGGCGACCACGACAAGTGGAGCTTCGAAGCGCAGCTCTCCGCCGTCGCTCGCCGCCTCGATCCCGGTAACGTCGCCGGCAGGGGATCTCAAAAGGTCCGTAGCCCTCACCCCAGAGCGGAACTTTGCGCCGGCCGAGACAGCACGCTCCAGCAACTTGCCATCGGTCTCTTCGCGCCGGATCACGTATCCCCGAGGACCATGTAGAGAAGGGGGGACCCTCTGGCGCAAAAAGGCGGTTCGCGTGTACATCGAGAAGCCGGTGAACTTGCCGTGTTGTGGTTCGTCGAGCCAGTCCCCGAGGCCAATCAGGGCGACCTCGGAGGCGGCGTGGGGCATTAGGCCGTCTCCGCAGGTCTTGTCCCTTGGGAACTCTTGCCGGTCGATGAGCAGGGTCTCGAGGCCAGCCCTAGAGGAGTGGTAGGCTGCGGAGGAGCCGCCGGGACCGGCCCCCACGACGACGAGATCGTACCGCTCGGTCATCTTCCTCCTTCTCGAACGTATCCGAACTATGCCAGAATGGTTCGCGCCCGCTCCGCCCCCGGAGCAGCACTAATTATACTTCGGTTAGGTAAAGGAGGTGGGGGCTTGGTTGACCGCAACCGTCCTGCGCGCTATGAGGTCGGCGGTCGCGCCGCACTCAAGGCCACCGGCCAGGCCGTGGAGATACTCGAGGTCCGCCGCGGCGAGTTCGTCCCGAACTTCGTCTACAAGGTGCGCGTCCTCGCCGAGAGACCCGCTAGACCTTACAACCTCTCCGTGCCAGAGCATGATCTTTCAGACTGAGAGGTCTGAAGCTTCAGGTATTAGGTTTCAGCCGTGGGGGAGCCGTGGGGGAGAGAAGATGACTGGGGTTACCGCCTCGCGCGAGTCATCACTGTGTGTCGCGGTGGTACTTGGGCTGCATGTCTGAGCGGAGCGGGTACTGCACCGCACAACCTGAAACCTGTTGTCTCTAGAACTCTTCGCCGGTGGCGACACTCATGTAGGCGACGTCCACCAGGGGAACGCCGGTCTCGAGTGCCTGCCCGACGCATCGGGTGAGGATCTCGGCAGCGACTCCCGAGTCAGGGAAATGGCCGTCCAGAAGACGGGCGGCCCGGGCTATCTCGTAGAAGGAGAAGCGCCGCCGCTCGCCCGTCAGCCGGTATACCGCCTCCAGCACCTCGAAGCGCAGCGAGATTAGCTGCTCCAGCCTCCAGCGGATTTCGTCCACGGTGAGGTTCATGATCTGGTAGAGGCGGGCGATCTCAGCCACCTGGACGAGGCTTGGCGGACGCTTGCCCAATCGTCCCACGGAGTTCTCGTCGAGGTAGCGTCTGGCGGTTATACGGGCTAGCGCCAGCCGCCCCTCTTCATTGTCGTAGCCGGCGAGCGGCCGGAACTCCGTCGGGCCGCGAAAGCCTCCCACCCGGACCTCCTCGCTCTCGACGAAGACGCGGGGGGTGTGGCCCCCGGCGTAGTAAGAGATCTGGCGCGCCATCCTTCCTGTCTCCGGCGCGGCGAGCCGCGTTCGGATCTCGACCCACCGGCGCACTGTGCCGGAGTACAGCCGCTCGAGCGCCCGCCACGTCGCGTCGCCGCGCAGGTCCAACTCACCCGGCTTCTCCGTTACCACCGAGATCTCCACGTCTGGCAGCGCATCCCTGTAGGCCTCCCGAATCGTGGCAAGGAGCTTCTCGAACTCTTCGTCCACGGCCCCGGAGAGGTAGCGGCGTCGCTCGGCCGGCAGGACGTACATGAGGCGGCTCTTGATCCTGCGCTCCTTGCCCTCGGCCGCTTTGAGCCGGTCTATCGCCTCGTAGAGTTCCCGCCGCCTACGGTAGACGAGCGCTGTCAGGTTCTCAAACTCGGGGTCGGTCGCGAAGCTCTTCGACCATGCCTCGTCCCGGGCGGAACAAGCGGCCTCGTGGGCGTTCTCCGCCCGCACGACAGCCCTCTGCTCTGTTTCCCGCTCCGCTTGGGCCTCACCCAGCTCTCGCTCTAAAGTCTCTATCGTCGAGGACACCCGAAATTCCCCGTTCTCACCCAAAACACGCCCTTGCTGGCTAGTATTCTACAGCACGGCGGACGACCGCGGGCCGGTAGAGGTCCTCGATATGCTCCGACCTCGGGACCCACCCGACCGTTGCGCGACGTAGTAGAGAG
>DASQVA010000188.1:0-7689 GCA_035641035.1 Rubrobacter sp.
AACCATTCGAGGTGCTCTTTAAGTTCTTGCAGGGGCCGAACAGCACCTGCGAGAGAATGTGGCTGCTGATGATGGCAAGAGGTCAGACCGTCGTGGGTCTGTAACCGCCCAGGAGAGCGTGTCCCGCCCGCGCCCAGAAAACGTCGACCTCCTCGAAGCCCGCCTCCTCCATCCAGCGCAACTGCTCGGGCAGCGTCGAGGGCTTGTCCATAGGATCGGGGTGCTCGTAGATGTTCCAGCGCTCGCTCACGAAGAACTCGTGGGCTCGCTCATCACCGTGGATCTTCACCGAGCGGCGGCGTATCTCTTCCTCCCACGCCGCGGCGAAGTGCCTGCGGGCGCGTTCGTTGCAGGGCTCCATCACGTCAGCGAACAGCAGCGCGCCGCCGGGCTCCAGCCGATCGAAAATGCGCACGAACAGCTCTCGCTTGCCGGAGCCGTCGAGATGGTGGAACACTAAGGAGCTCAGGAACAGCCGCGCTGTAGACAACCCTTTTATCCAGGAGGGCTCCTCCAGACGGAACCGGCGCAGTTCGGCGCGGTCCCCGTAGGGCGACAGCAGCTCCGTAACCGTCCTCAACATCTCAGTCGAGCCGTCAAAGCCCAAGATTCGAGCTTTCGGGAACTCATGCAGAACAGCCGCGCTCAGCCATCCCGCGCCGGTGCCTATCTCCACGCCTAAGAACGGCTCGTCGGATTCGGCGGGTATAAGCTCCAGGATCGTCCGCTCGATCTCTTCCCGACCCGGCACCATCGCCTGGCCGAACTCGACGAAGACTTTTGACTCTTCCTCGCCCCAGTCTCCCAGAGCCTCATAGGCCTGGTTCGTGCGTTCGTCCATCTTCAATCACCTCCCGATCCGGGTGTCTAACCAATACACTCTATCTTCCACCGTACGGCTTCTCTCTCATCACAGACAGCGAGAAACGAAATCGTTAGCGGCAAGAGCGGGCACCATCAACTCTTGAACCCCTGCAACCGTGATGCCTCCCACCAGCCGCCTCCGTGGGTCCAAAGGAGCGTGGGCCGCACCTCCGAAGACTCGTCGGGGGCAGCACGAGGTCGAGCAGTATGGATCTCTCGCCGTGGGGATAAAGGCATTTTTCGGCCGCCATGGACGGGAAGCCGGGTCGTCGCATAGAAAATTCCTTTCATGCCAGGCATCCTCGTTCAGAGAGAAGTGATGTATACGAGGTTCCAGTACCATATGAACAGGACAAAGAGTAGCGCAGCCGATACGAAAAACATGTGAGCCACTATGCTGATAGGCGGTGGCCAGAAACCACCCGATTTCTCGAACGTCGAGCTTCGTCTGTTGCGGGTTAGCGCTGGACCCGGAGGTAGACGATCCCAAGACCGCCGCACGCTTGGGTTAGGCCTTACATTCGTTCTGGTAGTACCGCGGTCTCTACACCGAGGGCCGACGGTAGATGGGGGTAACGCTTGGGAGGGTTCTTTCACCCGCTTCGCGGGCGAAGGCGCTCGTGGTCGCTGGCGTGTACGCCAAGTCGTACTGGCGCGAGCGTTTAGGTCTGTCTAGCGGCCAGAACAACAGAGACGATAAGCCGGAAGCACGCCTCGAGTGGGTTTTGGGAAGTTCCATGTTAAACAGGACCGAGAACGCGCGGACGGGTACCTGGCACGAGGTTACAGTCACGTACCCGTAATTAATGTCTCTACACCCTTTGGGCCATTTTTGCAAGCTTCGGTTCGCATGCGTTGATTACGGTGCCCGAGGGTATATGGTGAAGTGCGGGGACGCAGGCCAATCCGAAGGAGCACACGGCCGTAGCTGGCCAGGGCCGGTCCCAGGCTAGCCTACTGGGGCCAAGCACCGATGATCGAGCGTGGCCTTTGGAGAAAAGTACGGAGGTATCATGAGCGAACGAGAGCGCCCGGCGGAAGAGCGGGACGATAGCCAGGACCCCGGTCTAGACCAGGAGACCGCGGGCACGCTAAAGCTGCTGGTCGGCAGAATCGCCAGCGTTCTGGGAATCCTCGCAGGGGTGGGCGGCACCGTAGCCGCGCTCGTCGTCGACAGCACGGACATAACCGCAGCGGCCGCGGCGATCCTGCTCGGAGTGCTAGGGTATTTTCTCGGGGCGAGGCGGCTCGGAGCGATAAGCGTCGTCGTGGGCGTGGTGTTGCTCCTAGTGCTGGCAGGGGCGAGCTCGGGTCTCAGAGAAGGGCGCTGACCTCGCCACAGGCTCTCAATGGGCCAGATCCCATCGGGGTAGTCCGCCGAGGCGGTCGCAGGGCTTGCGTCCCCGAAGCTCGGCGCCGCGTACTGGTAAGGAAGGGGCCGTGGCCGACCCGAAGGACGCTGGTAAGACCCTCACAGCCGTGTTCGAGGACGGATGAGAGGGACTGGCCCACGCCTGATCGGATCTGCTGCTCTCCATTACTTTGATGGTATTCAGCCGAGTTCGGGGTGGGATCCTGCACCTAGTACTAAGGAGATCCCCGAACTACTCAGGCGGGTGCGGTGGCCCGGATGAGGTACTCCGCGACGTCTTCGAGGGAGCCGCGTTTCTCGTAGACTGCCCGCTGCAGCTCGGCGCCGGTGCCGCGCTCCACGATCTCGAGTAAGCTCTCTAACTCGGTTTCGCATCTCAGGTCTTGGGAGACGGGGCGCAGCCGGGCGACGAGATCGCGGGTGGTATCGCGCGCGCTCTTCTCCTCCCCGGTCGAGAAGTCGTAGAAGCGGGCGTCCAAACCCCGGCGGATCGCTCGCCACTTGTTCTCGGAGACGAAGCGGGGATCCTCTGGGGCGGAGTCGCCGGCCGTCGCTTCGGCGACGAGGCATTGTGTCAGCGTGGCCAGGGAGACGGTGTAGGCGGGCTCGGTCTGTGCGTCGAGGACCCGCAGCTCGACCGTACCGTGGCGCGGGTGGGGTCGCGCGTCCCACCAGAACCAGGAGTAGTCCGGGATGTTTCCCATGGCGACGAGGGCGTCGGTGTAGCCCTCAAACTCCGCCCAGTTGCGGAAGGTCGGTGGGAGTCCCGAGCGGGGGGAGGCATCGCGGATCTTGACGCGGGCGCAATGGAACCCGGTATCCATCCTGCGCCAGAAAGGCGAGTTGGCTGAGAGCGCGGTCAGGAGAGGAGTGTGGCGCACGAGGGCGTTCGTTGCCCGTATCGCGGCTTCGCCGTCCGGCACGGCGACGTGAACGTGCAGCGCGTAGATGATCTGTAGCCTTGCCAGCGCGCCCAACTCCTCCTGCATCCGTTCGTAGCGCTCCCCAGGAGTGAATTCTTGGGCAAAGGGATCGGAGATCGGGTGCAGCCCAGAAGCGGCGATCCCCACCCCCGCCTTGCGGGCGGGCTCGGAGACCTCGCGCCGCAGCGCGCCCAACTCCCGCGAGAGCTCCGCGACGGTGGAGAACACGGGTGAACGCATCTCTACGCAGTCCTGGAAGAGCTCTGGGGCCATCCGGTCGTAGCCCTCGGGGACCGCGTCGAGCACGGCCTCTATAGCCGGGACCAGCTCCCGGGTGGACGGGTCAACTAGCTGAAATTCTTCCTCTACGCCCACAGTGTAAGGGCGGCTGGTGCCGAAGCGGGTCTCCATGCCGGCCATTGTACCCGCGGCGGCCCGTGCCCACGCCCCGGTAGAGGCGTGAACCCCGGTAGAGGTGTGAACACTGCGTACCTGCGCCAAGGCCGACCAGGCCGTAGGACGGCGCCCGTCGCGCACGGTGCCGGCGACGTAAGTAGAGAGGCGATCCGGTACTTTCGAGTTCGCGGGCGCACGGGACGACTATCCCCTGCGGAACGGCTCCTGCGAGCTCGTGCCCGGCCGTGGGCGTCTGCTCCATGTCAGGAAGCCCGAGCGTTTCATCGCCGGCCTCTGTTGGTCCCTCGACGAGTAGGAAGGAGAGCGAGGATTCCGAACAAATATAGGCCGAACTGTGCAGGCGTGGTCGGTTGTCCTGACGCGGAGAGCCTGGTGAGCTCTCGGGAGATCCGGCGCCAAGCGTCGCCGGGGGCAGCGCCCATGCTCCCTTGCCCGGACCCGCGACGATGTCCCCGCCGTGCTAGGCTAACCGAAACTCCGACATGGGGAGAAATCTATGGAATATCGCAGGTTGGGGCACTCGGGTCTATACGTATCGAGCCTGACACTTGGCACGATGACCTTCGGGGGACGGGGCGGTTTCAGCAAGGTCGGCGACACGGGCGTCGCCGGGGCAAAGAGGCAAATAGACATGTGCCTGGATGCCGGGGTTAACCTGTTCGACACCGCGAACATTTATTCCGGGGGTCAGTCGGAGGCTATTCTCGGGGAGGCGATCTCCGGCCGGCGGGACGACCTGCTCCTCGCGACGAAGGTCCGCATGTCCGTTGGAGAAGGCCCCAACGATACGGGCCTCTCACGCCACCACATAATCCGCCAGTGCGAGGAGAGCCTCCGCCGGCTCGACACCGACTACGTCGACCTCTACCAGGTCCACGAGTGGGACGGGCTGACCCCCCTTGAGGAGACCCTGGAGGCGCTGGATACGCTCGTGAGAAGCGGCAAGGTGCGCTACGTGGGATCCTCTAACTACGCTGGCTGGCAGCTCATGAAGGCTTTGGGCATCTCCGAGAGGTTCGGGCTGCAGCGCTACGTAAGCCAGCAGATCCACTACACGTTGCAAGCGAGGGAGGCCGAATACGAGCTGGTACCGGTCGCCTTAGACCAGGGATGCTCCATCCTAGTGTGGAGCCCGCTGGCTGGTGGCCTGCTGTCCGGCAAGTACCGGCGCGACGAGGACGCCTCGGAGGGGCGGCACGTGGAGGGCTGGGATGAACCGCCCGTGCGTGACGCCGACAAGCTCTACGATATCGTAGACGCGCTTGTGGAGATCGCTGAAGGGCGCGGCGTCTCCGCGGCACAGGTGGCTCTCGCCTGGCTGCTGGGACGACCGAGTGTTGCCTCGGTCATAATCGGCGCGCGTACCAACGAGCAGCTCGCCGACAATCTCGGGGCCGCCGAGCTCGGGCTCTCTGAAGAGGAGCGCCGACGCCTAGACGAGGTGAGCGCGCCGCCCCTGATCTATCCCTTCTGGCACCAGGCCAAGACGGCCTCGGACCGTCTCGGCCCGGCCGACCTGCCACTCCTGAACCCACACCTGAACGACAGGGCCTAGTTCCGCCGTAAACCCAACGCAGTTTGCGAAGAGGTCGAACTTCTTCGCGAACGCTGGCAGCTGGTCGGTATTCGGCGTTCAGCTTGTTGGTCTTGCTGAAAGCGCGATTTGCAGAAACTTGGTCTTCTGCAAATCGCTTTATACGCCTCGCACAACTACGGGGTCTCCGGTCCCGTCTCGAGCTACCCGCGCGTCGCCCCAACCACCGCTTCCGGGTGTCGAGCGTCGAGAGGTGACCACACCCCTCGACCACGGCTAACCGGAGCTGGGGATCAGGTACGCTATCTCTCGGTGCAGGTGCAGGGGCGTCAGCGCCTACGGACTGAAGGACGCGAGCGTGGGACAGGTGATGTTCGGCAGATGCCTACAGCTGTCCGGAGATCCGATGATCGCCTTCTCCTGCAACAACGCCCCGGGTCCGACGGCGCCTGCCATACTCAATATTGTGGAGGTGAGTCGCTCGTCATCGAGCTTGCCGAAGTGAACCACTCTCAGGAGCAAGCCGCGTGAGACCAGCTCGAAACACCCCTTTGTGAGCGCGATCAACCCGCGCCGGGCGTCGGTATGCTCGGGTGTGTCGGACCTGGCCGAGGGGGCGAGGAGGGTGAGGTGCGACACGGTCCGGGGCGACCCGTATGACCTCCAGGGCGACGTAGCCGCCCATAGATAGACCCGCCAAGGCGAACCGTCTCATCGAAGGGACGCCCCGAGCACCGAAGGTCCATCTCCGATCCAGCGATGCCCCCGTTCACCGGATCTGCTACGTCCGCAAGACGCTCGGCCTGTAGCTGCCACAGCCGGTCGTCACCCAGCATCCCCGGCACGAACACTACCGGCGTTCTTGCCGGGTCCCCGATCGGTCCGTCAACCATCTGCCGATCCCTCGAAGCCAGACGCGACCTCTCGCAATACCCTCGGAACGGCTTTCCCCGTGTGGGCATTATTATGGTATGGGCTCCACCGAGACCGCGAGAGCCTCGGCGGTTTATACGTACCCAACGTGCCTCCTCCTGGTACCTGGGAAAGGTCTCGTCCCTGACCACCACGGGCGTTTTGGAGGGTGGAAGGGTGGGTATGCCGCGATCCGCAGTACGGTTCGAATCCCGCAGAGGTGACCGGGAGAACCGGCGTTCGTCTCGCCAGATGCGCGGTTGTCGAGATGGCTGGGTACGGTGGGCGAAGAAAGCTCGCGGGGGAAGCTATACACTCCGCCTCATGGGAGATGTTACAGAACGAGATGTCCCTCTGGCCCTGATGGTCCGCACGCCCGACGAGCCCGGGGTACTCCACGCCCTCACGAGGGTCATCCTCGAGCACCGGGCGAACATCACCTACGTGGACATCGCCGAGCGCCGCGAGGACGGCTCTACGGTCTACTTCGAGCTTGAGGACTTAGCTGGCGGAGCCGCGGACGCCCTGATCGGCGACCTCGGGTCGCTGCCGATGGTGCAGGCGATCGAGCGTGCGCCGTCTTTTCGCAAAGTGTACGGCAAGAGGATCATCGTGGTCGGCGGCGGGGCTCAGGTCGGCCAGGTGGTGGTTGGGGCGGTCGCCGAGGCCGACAGGCACAACATCCGCGGCGAGAAGATCTCGGTCGACACCATCCCGCTGGTGGGGGAGGAGGAGCTGGCCGCTGCGACGCGTGCCGTGGCCCGGCTGCCGCGCGCTGTGGCCCTGGTCCTTGCGGGTGCGCTCATGGGGGGCGACGTCGCCCGGGCCGCCTACGAGATCCGCGAGAAGGGGATCATCGTGCTCTCGCTGAACATGCCCGGCAGCGTGCCCGACGCAGCCGACCTGGTGGTGAGCGATCCCGTCCAGTGCGGGGTGATGGCCGTGATGGCCGTCTCGGAGTCAGCCCGCTTCGACATCGACCGCCAGCGGGGGAAACGCTACTAGAGCGGGTTGCATATAGATCGCATTTTCGCAAACCACAGCTTCAAACAGCAAGGTTGTCGGGCTTCAGGATTGTCTGTGTGGAAGCAGAGTCGGGCCGCGGGTCACGCGGTAGAAGATCTCAAGGCTCAATTGATCCGAAGCGAGCTGTAGTGGTTAGCGAGTAATTTCGAGGAAATCGTAAGCTTGTGTCCTCGACCTCCGCGCGATAAGGTAGTTGGTCTGCCGCGTTGGGATCGGGCTCCTGGCGAGCACGCGGCAGTGAGCCCGCGCGGGCTACGACGCACGCGTAGCGACGTCTGCTGTTCTCGGCGTTCTGCGTCATCGGCTCGATCGTGCTGAGGTCCCACCCCTTTCGATCCCGGCGACCCGCCCCGCCAGGTAACTCCCCGTTCGCGTCGCCGGAACTCTAGGATTCACCGCTTTGGTGTCGGCCCGTCACGCCCGCCGGCCCTTCCTCAAAGAGGGGGTACGCCCTTCCCCATCCACCTCGACGCCCTCGACCGGTACGAGAACCGTCCTCGACCCCGAGAGCCCAGGCATTTCTCCACGTGTGCCGCCCGGCAGTCGCGGTCCACGAAGACCCGCGATGCCCGTCCGAACCGGCTTCCCAAGGGGTCGCGCAGCTCTCAGCCAGCGATCATTTTCACCGCCCGGCCCCTGGG
>DASQVA010000189.1:0-10264 GCA_035641035.1 Rubrobacter sp.
TGATCCCTTGCGAGAGCAGGCTCTCCGCCAGCTCGTCGGCGCGGTTGAGGAAGGCGTCGAGGTCTTCGTAGGGCCCTTGGGTTGCCTCGGCGGTTTGCTCGGGTAGCCCCCAGTTACCCACCTCCTGGCGGGGGGCCTCGCGCACGTAACGGTAGCCGGCGCAGGTGTTGTAGGTTCTGATGGCATCTCTACTCTTCCCTCCCAGGAGTTGGTAGAGGGGCTGCCCCGTCGCCCTGCCGAATATGTCCCAGAGCGCGATGTCCAGTGCCGAGTTGCCCCTAGTCTCGGCCCCGCTGCTTTGGTAGCCGAGGTAGCCGTAAAGCTGGTCGGCGTGCCGATCGATCCTCAAGGGGTCCTGGCCCAGCAAGTAAGGCGCGATCGTCTCGTGTACGTAGGCCTCCACCACCCGGGCGCCGAAGAAGGTTTCGCCTAGGCCTATGAGGCCCTCGTCGGTGTGAACGAGGACGAACAATACGTTAGGGAATTCCCCGAGACGCAGCGTTTCGATTTGGGAGATTTTTATGTGAGGTTCCTTTCGGGAGGACGGTCGACTTGGAGACAAGGCCGGAACCGCTCGACGAGTCCTTGTCTACGCGCCTGCCCTCTCGCGCAGGTCGGACTCTATCTTCTCAAGACTGCGCCCCTTCGTCTCGGTGACAAAGGAGCGGACGAAAAAGAGGGCCGCCAGCCCTATGAGGCTATAACCCAGGAACAGCCAGCCTATCCCCAGCGCCTCGAGCAAGACCGGGAAGGACAAGGAGACCACGAAGTTCGCGCCCCATAGCAGAACCGTGGCCACCGCCATGGCCGAGCCCCGCACCTTGAGCGGGAAGATCTCCCCGAGCATGACCCAGACGATGGGTCCCCAGCTGACCGCGAAGGCAGCGATGAACAGAGCCAGGCACACGAGCGTTATGATGCCCACCAGACTCACGCCAGACGGCTCGGGCAGGAGCAGCGAGGTGAGTCCCAGGATTGCGAGGCTCAATGCCATGCCAGCGGCGCCGAGGAGCAGGAGCGGCTTGCGTCCCACCCGGTCTATAAAGCGTATCGCAACCAGGGTCATCGTCACGTTGATCACGCCGATGCCAGCGTTGGCGAGGATGGCCGCTGAGTTGCCGAAGCCTACGTTGGTGAGGGTCGTAGGAGCATAGTAGATGATGGTGTTGATCCCGATGATCTGCTGAAAGATGGCGAGCCCCATGCCCACCAACAGGGCGGGCCTCACCCAGGAGGCCAAGAGTTCCCCAAGGCCACCCTCTTCCTGGCCCTCGACGCGCTTGATATCGCTCATCTCGGCCTCAACGGCCGTCTCGTCTCGGGTTCGCCTTAGCACCTCCCGGGCCTCCTCGTCCCGGTCCTTACTCACGAGCCAGCGGGGAGTCTCCGGCATGAAGAGCATTCCCAAGAAAAGGAGCAGTGAGGGGATCACAGCCAGCGCGATCATCCAGCGCCACGCTTCGGCCCCGGCCAGGGCCGAGTTGG
This sequence comes from Rubrobacter sp., assembly GCA_035641035.1. Classification (GTDB taxonomy): domain Bacteria; phylum Actinomycetota; class Rubrobacteria; order Rubrobacterales; family Rubrobacteraceae; genus Rubrobacter_D. The sequence continues at coordinate 1,486 of DASQVA010000189.1, forward strand.
CTATGTAGGCGACGAGTATGCCGGTGACTATCATGAGCTGGTTTAGGGAGGCGACCGCCCCACGGATCTCGGTGGGGGCTACCTCCGCCAGGTAGAGCGGCACGATGAGGGAGGCCGCTCCGACCGCGAGCCCCAGCACAAACCGGAAGAGGATCAGCAGGCCTGCGCTCGTCGCGAGAGCAGCGCCGATAGCCCCTATCGCGAAGATGATAGCCGCCACCAGAACGAGCTTGCGGCGGCCTGTGGCGTCGGCGATCGGCCCTGCAAAGGCCGCGCCGATCATCGCACCTACCAGGAGCGAACTCACCACCAGCCCGCTCGTGAACGGGGAGAGTCCGAGATCCTCGTTGATGAACAGGATCGCCCCCGCGATCACCCCGGTGTCGTACCCGAAGAGCAACCCTCCCAAAGCACCGAAAAAGTAAACAAGCTTGTTGCTACCAACCCTGCCCACTTCTGCAGACTGGCTAGACATAAACCATCACCTCCGTACGTCCTTTCCCCTTACCCGCCTCCTGTTGAGCCGTTGCGTTGGCTTCCGATATCCTCCGAGCTCCTACGCGCACCGTCATTACCGATCTCCCTTCCCCACAGTAGCGCCTCACGGGGTCTCCCGGTCTTCGCGATCAGGCTCGGCCGCCACTTCCAAGAGATCGTCCAGCGTTACGCCCGGGCCGAGGAGACGCTCGAGTACCCTCTGGAACACGCCACGCAGGCTGCGGTCGAGGTCGTCCCCGTACAGCCTCTCAGCGATCACCAGATGACCGGACATGGACGAACGGGCGCGTTCCCCATCCCCGTCGCTGACGGCCTCGTAGATCTCCCGGTGATACGGCACACCCGCATGGGAGACGGTAGGGTCCCCCAAAGAGCGCAGCATGAGCTGGGCAACGAAGCTTCTGATCGAGCCGTACATCATCTCTATCACCGGGTTGTGCGCGGCACGTACGATGCTCATGTGAAACGCCAAATCGTATCGAGTTCTGTCTACGAGGTCGGTGCTGTGGTCGAACCGCGCGAGCGCCAGTCCCATGGCCTCCAGATCGGTACGCCCGGACCTACTCGCAGCCAGAGAGGCCGCCGCGCACTCGATCATCTTGCGGGCTTCGACCAGGTGCCGTGGGGTAATCTGCTGGCGGCGATAGAAGGCTTCGAGCGGGCCCGCCAGGTCACCGGGCCGAGGTCGGCGGACGTAAGCCCCGCGTCCGGGCACGGTATCGATCAGCCCCCGGCCGGCCAGGTCGCGCAGTGCTTCGCGTACGGCCGGCCGGCTCAGCCCATACTCCTGGACAATGGCACGCTCCGAAGGCAGCTTCGACCCCTCCGCGAAGCGCCCCGAGACTATCTGCTCTTCGAGGTATGACACAAGAGCGTCCCGGTTGACCACCGATTGTGTGGTTTTACCTGTCATACCAGCTTAGTGTACACTTCGTTACGAGGTAGGGTCAACAGGGGGTGACGCGTGGATCGGCTCGATGGGATCGGCGTAGCGATCACGGGGGGCGCTGGCGACATCGGTGCCGCTATGGGAAGGGAACTCTCCGCTCGAGGTGCTTCGGTTACGCTCGTCGATTTGAGAGCGCCTGAAGACGCAGCGCCGTGGTTGGAGAGGGCTAGGGGAGCTGGTGGTGAGGTCCGTTACCTGCGGGCCGACGTGACGGATCGGGGCGCCGTGGACGAGGCCCTGGCGCGTGTAGACCCCTTGGATATCGCGATCGGCAACGCCGGCATAGTGGAATCGGCGCCATTCCTCAAGATCACCGAAAGGCAGTGGCAGACCCACCTCGCTGTCAACCTTACCGGTTGCTTCAACCTAGGGCAATCGGCCGCACGGCTCATGGTGGAGCGTGGGAAGCCGGGCCGCATCGTCTTCACGGGTTCGTGGGTACAGGAGGTGCCCTGGCCGGAGATCACAGCGTACTCCGTCTCGAAGGCCGGAATCCGGATGCTGGCGCGGCAGATGGCGCGGGAGCTGGCGGGACACGGCATACTGGTCAATGTGATCGCCCCGGGCATAGTGCGGGCCGGCTTGGCCAAGCGGCAGATGGAGACCGAGCCCCAGTACGCACGCCGCGTAAAGCACGTGATACCGCTGGGGGAACCCCAGACCGCTGAACAGGTCGCCAAGGCGACCGCTTTCCTGTGCTCGGAGGCGGCGGATTACATGACCGGCTCGACGCTGCTGGTCGACGGCGGCTGCTCACTGTTCCAGTTCGACGAGTGACGGGCGCGTGAGCACGAGAAGGTATCGGTCGCAGAGGAACTGGGGTGCCCGCATACTAGAGTACGAGTACGCGGGTATGAGAGCGGTGTTCCTTGAGAACGAGAAGCTGCGGGTAGGGGTGCTTGCAGATAAGGGCAGTGACGTAATCGAGTTCAACTATAAGCCCCGCGATATGGACTTTGTCTGGCTGACCGCGGGGGGCGTACGGAACCCGACCTCCTACCTCTCGACCTCACCCGATTATTTGGCAACCTTCCTCGATTACTACCCGGGCGGATGGCAGGAGATCTTCCCCAACGGCGGCACCCCCTCCTCCTACCTGGGCGCCCGGTTCGGACAGCACGGTGAGGTAAGCAACCTGCCTTGGGATTACGAGATCGTCGAAGACGACGAACGGGCCGTCGCTGTAAGGTTTTCGGTGAGAACCCAGAAAATGCCCTTCCGTTTGGAGAAAACGTTGCGCCTCCGCTCGGGGGAGAGCGACCTGTGTGTGGAGGAGACGCTAGACAACGAGAGCGAGGTCCCCTTGCATATTATGTGGGGGCACCACATAGCCTTGGGGGCCCCCTTCCTCGAGGAGGGCTGCAAGATACGTCTTCCCGAAGGGGCGATAGTCGTGCCGCACGCGAAGCCGATCCACCCCAAAGGACGCCGGGTAAAGGGTGACAGGAGCTACGCTTGGCCCATGGCCGAAGGCGAATCGGGCGATGCTGCGGACCTGAGCGTGCTGCCGAAGAGAGGGACGATGAGCGAGATGCTTTACCTCAAAGATCTTTCCGAGGGTTGGTACGAGGTGGAGAACCCGAAGAAACGTTTGACGCTCCGGGTCGAGTGGGACGTCGGGCAGATGCCGTACCTGTGGTTCTGGCAGGAGTACGGCGCGTCGGGGTTCTACCCGTGGTACGGACGCCACTACAACGTAGGACTCGAGCCTTTCTCGAGCTACCCGACGAACGGCATAGAAGAGGCGGTGAACAACGGTACCGCCATGCTCGTCGGGGCCAGGGAGAAACGGCCATTCGCCTTGCAGGTCAGGGTTTTGCAGAACTCCAAGGATGGCGAAGGAGGAGGAAATGGCTGATCTCACCGGCAAGGTGGCGATCGTGACCGGCGCCCTGGGTATCGCTCTGGCCGCCACCCGAAAACTGGCCGCCGACGGCGCCTCGGTGGTTGTTTGCAGCGACCGCGAGGACCAGGTGAAGGAGGCGATGACCGCCTTACGCGAAGAGAATTTCGAGGTCCGTGGTGTTCAGGCCGACGTGACCTCTTCGGTCGACACGAGGCGATTGGTAGGCTTCGCTGTCGAGAGCTACGGGGGAGTCGACATCCTCGTCAACGCCGCCGGCGTACAGCGCTACGGAACCGTGGTGGACACCGACGAGGGCGTGTGGGATGAGGTCCTCGGCGTGAACCTCAAGGGCATCTACCTGGTATCCAAGCATGCCATCCCCGAGATGAGCAAACGCGGGGGCGGCTCGATCGTCAACGTCTCGAGCGTGCAGGCCTTCGCCTCCCAGAAGGGAGTCGCGGCCTACACGGCGAGCAAGGGGGGCGTCAACGCTTTAACGCGCGCGATGGCCCTGGACCACGCGCACGAGAACATAAGGGTGAACGCGGTCTGCCCGGCCTCCGTGGATACGCCGATGCTTCGCTGGTCGGCCGACCTGTTCAAGGGGGAGAAGACAGTCGAAGATACCCTCGAAGACTTCGGGAAGATGCACCCGCTTGGGCGGGTGGCCAGAGCGGAAGAGGTGGCAGGGGTAATCGCGTTTCTCGCGGGCCCAGAGGCAAGCTTCGTGACGGGCGGCGAGTACAAAGTGGATGGCGGCATGCTGGCCGCGCTCGGGGTCCAACTCCCCGAATGAGGGCGACCAGGGAAGGAGCAGCATGAAGATCACGGACCTACGCGCGACCACGGTCACGGTGCCTTTGGAGGCACCGCTCTTGCACTCCAACGGCGCCCACTGGGGCCGCTTCGTCCGCACGATCGTCGAGGTCGAAACCGACGAAGGACTCGTAGGGCTCGGCGAGATGGGAGGAGGCGGGGAGAGCGCCGAGCTCGCCTTCGATGGCCTCAAGCCCTACCTGCTGGGACACGACCCCTCTCAGCTCGAGGCGATGCGGTTCAAGATCATGAACCCCACAGCGAGCCTGTACAACAACCGGACCCAGCTTCACGCCGCCATCGAGTTCGCCTGCCTGGACGTGGTGGGTCAAAAGCTTGGGGTTCCGGTTCACCACCTCTTAGGGGGCAAACTTCGCGGCGAGGTGCCCTTCGCCAGCTACTTGTTCTTCCGGTACGCCGATCCCAAGACGGGCAAGGGCGAGGTCCGCACCACCGCACAGCTCGTGGAGCACGCCCGAAGGCTCAAGGAGAAGAATGGTTTCGCCTCTCACAAGCTCAAGGGCGGAGTCTACCCGCCCGCCCATGAACTGGAATGCTACAGGGCGCTGGCCGAGGCGTTCCCAGAGGACACCTTGCGCTACGACCCTAATGCGGCCTTGAGCGTCGAGGAGGGCATCCGCTTCGGACGGGCAATTGAGGACCTCAACAACGACTACTACGAGGACCCGACCTGGGGCCTGAACGGAATGCGCCGTCTTCGCGGGATGGTGAACATTCCCCTCTCGACCAACACCGTGGTCATTGACTTTGAGCAGCTTGCCGCCAACATCCTCAACCCCGCCGTTGACGTAATCCTTCTCGACACCACCTTCTGGGGCGGTATAAGGCCCTGCGTAAAGGCCGCGGGGATCTGCGAGACTTTTCAGTTGGGGGTGGCCGTCCACTCCTCCGGGGAACTCGGGATCCAGCTGGCAACGATGCTTCACCTGGGCGCGGCAATGCCCAACCTGACCTTCTCGGCGGACGCCCACTACCACCACCTCGAAGACGACGTCATAGAGGGCGGAAAGTTCGAGTACCAGGACGGCTCGATAAGGGTTCCGGAAGCTCCGGGGCTTGGCATACGACTCGACCGCGAGAAGCTTGAGCTGTACAGGGAGCTGTACAAGGAGCTGGGAGGGTACCCCTACGACCGGGACCCCAGCGGTCTCGATCTCTATCCTTTAGTTCCCAAGCAACGCTTCGCCGATCCACAAGTCAGCCTCAGGCCCAGCTTGTCCACCACGTAGCGAACGCACTTGCCACAACGGGATGATCAGGCGGGTGAGAGCCCACCTATGTAGAGTCGAGGTTTTCGACGACGTCTTTGGAGAGGCACGCCTAAGTCACCTGAAAAGGATGCGGCTGAGTGCCGAGGAAGACAACGTCCTCGTGGGTAGCGCGCTCAAGGACCCGTTCTTTCTCGTCAACAGGTCCGTCCGTGAGGTGGTTCAGGGTCGCGGTGAGGGAAATGTCCCCGGCGCCGGAGGCGTTCACGACCTACTCCCGCGGTACCTCCGTCGGGAAGCCGTCCGGTTTGATCGGGCACAGCGGGCCGTTTCCACTGGTCGAAGGGGTGGACATGAGGTATCTGCTGCGCGGCCTTATGAAGGTGGTGGGCGACGGTCCCGAAGTGGTCCTGAATTACACAGATTTGGTGCAAGGCGCTTCCTACGAAGAAGCAGACGATCCGCGGAAAATGGCGCTGGAGCTTCCTGCGGTCAACTACCCATCCGATGAGACGATCACCGTGCTCACCGTGGGATCCTCAGATAGGATTGTTCTGGAGAACACTTTGAACGTGCGCTACCCGCACTTCAGCGATCTCTACTCTCTACACGTCTGGACTACGACTACTTCTCCTGCCTCCCGGGCTGGGCGAAACAAACCTTGAAGGAGCACCAGGAAGACGAGCGCGAGCACCTCTACACGCGCGAGAAGCTGTAGGGCGCCGACACGCATGACCCCTACTGGACCGCGGCGATGACGTAGGCGACCTACACCGGCTACGTCCTCAACCACATGCGGATGTACTAGGGCAAGACGATCCTGGAGTGGAGCACTTCGCCCGAAGAGGCCCACGAGACGGCGATGGCCCTAATGGACAGGTACTTTCTCGACGGCCGCGACGCCAACACCTACGCTAACATCGCTTGGGTCTACGACCGGCACGATCGAGGCTTCGCGGAGCGTGCCGTTTTCGGCAAGGTTCGCTACATGTCAGCCGGGGCCTCCAGCGCAAGAGCGAGGTCGAGGAGTACGTCGAGAAGGTGGAACGCAGGATCTGTTAACAGGGACATGATAAGGTCGCCACCCGGGCTTCCCGTCCGATGTGCCGGCCGCGGACGGTCGTGATCAGCCGCTGCCACTGTGCAACAACCGTGCAGCAACCCGAGTAAATATCCTGAAAACTAGAGAAAAGTGTGTTCGCAGGAAAACTGTCTTTTGCAGGTAATCTGTAACCTACAGAAATTTCCAGGAAACAGTCATACTGCCTTCACACGGCAGAGGTCGCTGGTTCGAAACGACGAAAAACAATCATCCACGCGAACAACCCTGCTAATCCATGTGCCACTGCAAGGGAAGCAGGTAGGGGAATTCGGTGCCGGGGTCGATCTCCACTTTCATGATCGGGGCCATCCACTCGCTCCACCGCCTGTTCGTCTCGCTGCTTGCGAGGTACTCCTGAGTGCGCCATAGGTCGTCGGTCTCGAAGTAGCCGAAGAGCGTGAGGCCGTGGCGAAAGATGGTGTAGTTGCGGATGCCGGCTTCTTTCAGGGCATTGATCATCTCCGGCCAGATCTCGTCGTGCCGCCTCTTGTACTCTTTCTCGTAGCCTGGCCTGACCTCGAGCACCCACGCGTACTGCGCCATCGCTCCTCCTCTAGCCCCGTCCGGCCTCGCCGACGGCCACGAACTCCAATCCCAGCAGGCGCGCGACCTTGCGCAGCGTGCCGGCGTAGTGGCCGACGCCGAGGGCACAGTGGTGCGTCGGGCCCTGCTCGCACCAGGCGTTCATGAACGCCGCGGGTGGCAACGCGAACCTGAGTCGGCTGTTGGTGTTCCCGATCTCCAAAGTCGGCCCTGGCAACGACTCTCCCCCGGCGGCGAGCATCTTGAGCCTCCCGTCGCGGGTCTGGGTGACGCCGAAGATGGTGATGGGTCCGGTCCTTACGCCGAACTCCACCGAGACTCCACGGCCCGCCTTGCCGTGGTAGACCCCGAGCCCCCGCAAGACCGGCTTGCGATCGCTGATGGCGATGTGCCCCGGCCCGTCGTGGCCCATCAGGACGAAACCTTTATCGAAGTCCATGGCGTAAAACTCCGTGAACGATCCACCTGCCCCCAACGTGTCCATGATCTTCATGGCGACCGCGTTCTTGAGGTCGCCCTCCCCGGAGGCCGGGATTCCGCGCGCGGTGAGCATGGAGTTGCCCACGATCATGCCCGCTGCTATCCGCTCGTGGGGACTGCCGTTCGTCCCGCGGTAGTAGTAGGCCAGGGCGTCGAGGCCGAAATCCTCGACCAAGCCGTCCAACCCCACCGCAACCCGGGCCGCCCACCCGAGGGCTTCCTCATCCACGTTGTCGCCTATCTCGAAGATCTCCCGAATCTCCCCCACCTTGGCGGCTACCGCCTCATCGGCGGCGCCGCTCACGTGGTCCGCGAGGTCGTCCATCTCGAGCACCTCGACGTGCAGGCCGAGCTGCGCGTGGTGCATGGTGAAGTCGGAGTACATGTCGAGCATTCCGGGGTAGGTGTGGCCAAGGAAACCGAAGCGGCTCCCGCGCAGCGTCCTGACCGCTCCGGCCGCGCGGCACCACTCTTCGATCGTGGACCATGCGCCCTCGTCCGCGTGGAGCGTGCCGGAGACGACGTTGAAGGGCACGTCCGACCGTTCGAAGGCGTTGGAGATCTCCGGCACGCAGCACGCCGAGCAGTTCGCCAGCCATTCCCCGGTGTCGGCATTCTCGTAGTCCAGCGAGGAGCTGGGTTGGAGGTTGAGGACGACGACCGGCACCCCCGCCTCCTGGACGGCGGGCAGGACCTGCGAACTCGTCGCGTAGGTCGCCGCGTGGCAGAAGATCAGGTCTACTCTCTCTTCCGCGAACCGCCTGCCGGCGGCGTAAGCCTTCGGGGCAGTATCGACGAGGCCCGGTGAGACCACCGTCGCCCACTGCCCTATCCGCCCCTCGATGCTCTGCCGGTAGCCCTCGAGCCTATCCTTGAGGCCGGCGAACTGTTCCCAGTAGGTATCCAGCCCGATCGTGAACACCCCGACCTTCGCCCGCCGCTCTCCCGCCTGGATCACCGGTGCCGCCCTCCCTCCTAACCTACCGGGGGTACGAGTCCTTCACCCCGCCGTCGACGTTGAGCACGTTGCCTGTGCTCCTCGAAGACCGTGTATCGGAGGCGAAGTGCAGCACGGCCTCTGCAATGTTCTCGGGCAAAACGTTCACCTTGAGCACGTTGCGCTGGCGGTAGTGCTCCTCAAGCTCCTCCGGTTCAATGCCGTAGGCGGCGGCGCGCTCCTCGCGCCACGACGAACCCCAGATCTTCGACCCGCTCAAGACCGCGTCGGGGTTCACGGTGTTGACCCGGATGTGCTCGGGCCCTCCCTCCTCGGCCAGGCAGCGCGCCAGGTGCAGCTCGGCGGCCTTCGCCGAGGA
>DASQVA010000190.1:0-4724 GCA_035641035.1 Rubrobacter sp.
TCGATCCTAATAGAACCCGCGAGCTCGCAGGGGAGGTTCTTCGACAATGCGATCTGCGCCTAGCCGGCCGCGATGTTCTCGAGATTGGCTGTGGCACCGGGCGCAATACACTCTGGCTCGGCGAGCGCGCAGAGAACGTTCTGGCTCTAGATATCTCGGAGGGGATGTTGCGGCAGGCGAAGGCGCGCGTGCAGTCTCCCAGGGTCCGGTTCCTACAACACGACATTCGTTCCCCATGGCCGAGTGCGGATGGGTCTGCTGACGTCGTTATCGCTATGTTGGTCTTGGAACATGTGCAGCGGCTGCAACCGATCTTTGGCGAGGCCGAACGTGTGCTGCGGCGGGGTGGAGATCTCTTCGTTTGCGAACTGCACCCGATGCGGCAGATGCTTGGGCGCCAGGCAGAGTTCACAAACCCGCGAACGGGTGAGCGCGAGCGCGTGGCTGCATTCCTTCACGACGTATCCGAGTACGTGAATGGCGGCCTGCAGGCCGGCTTTACGCTTGGGCGTCTTGGGGAATGGCGCGACACAGGCGCTGGCCGAGCCGATCCGCCGCGGCTCTTGTCTGTACAGTTCCACGTACCTGCGCCGACGGGGCTTGACTAGCGGTTGTATCGGCCCGCGCTCCTCGAGCGAGACGTCGCGAGCGCGAGGAGGTGAGGAGAAGACGCACTCTTTCATGCCATCATGGTAGTTTGTTCCGAGATTGGTTATGTTTAGGCCGACGGCCGGAACATGTTGTCCTATGGACATTGGTGCCTCTCGTCCTTCAACAAGCTAGCGTCCATCACTACTCGCACCACCTAGCGGCAAGCCCCCACCCGCGGCATCTTCCAAAAGGGCAGTTCTGCTACGCGAGGCTTGGATCATATTCGATCAACCGACCTCGATGGTGAGGCCTCGAACGCCGCCAGAAACCTCGACGTCGTACCGGTCGGCGGCGTGTTCGTAGCCTCGGCTCTGCAAGCTCGTCTCGCCGCCGACAGCGCCGTGGCGCTGCTCGTCGAACACAACCTCGCTCGCGCCCTCGCTCATACGCACCTCGGCGGCCACACCCCTGGGGCGACGGACTGCGAGGTCACTTGCTCCCCCGAGTACGCGCAGCGGGACGGTCCCCGAGGGCGGCGGTAGCGTCAAGTCGACCTCACTGGCGCCGCCCTTTACGTCGAGGGAGCCAAGCTCCAGTTCGCCGAGGTCGGCGACGAGGTGCGACGCGCCGCCGCGAACCTCGATCTCCCAAGGGATGGATCCGTTGAGCCAGATCTCGTTCGAACGCTTGTCTCGACCCAGGGACGGGAGGCGACGTCGCCGCTGACGAACGGTGACGGTACCGTCTTGCGCTCGAACCTGCGAGGCAGGCCCCTCGAAGCGGGCGCGAAACAGTTCTCCTATCGAAGGATCGACACCGACAAAGATATCCGAAGCGCCGCGCTCGAAGACCAGACGTCCGCTCGTTACTGAGTCGAGGGGGGCGGCGAACTCGCCGCCTCCTCCCTCCTCACCCGGCGTCCGGCCCCGCAGCCTGGCGGTCTCCTCCCGGTTCAACGGGTGACTCCGCGTGACGAAGTCGAGGATGAGGGCAAGCTCCCCCTCGTCGTACCGTGAGCACATCTCGGCGAAAGTCCGTCCTATCGAGGCGTAGAGCGGCTCGATTTCGCGTCCGGCCCGATCCGGCAGCGGGTGCACGATCACCCGCCGCTTGTCGTTCGGGTCCCTCTCGCGCCACGCGTACCCAGCTCTCTCTAGCCGGTCGATCACCCCGGTCACGGCTCCGGTGGTGAGCCCGGTCTCTTCCGCGAGCCGCCCGGCCGCAACCGGGCCCGCCTCGAGGAGCATGTTCAAACACTGGAGGTCGGTCGGGTTCATCCCGAGCCGGTCGGCGACCGCCTGGTTGAATAGCACCACCTCCGCAATGAGCTTCTGCATCTCCCTGCCGAGGGCCTCGATTAACCGCTCGCGCTCCGCGGGCGAAACTTTTTTTGATGAGTCTCTTGACACAGTCCACACCTCCGTCTACCATCTAATAAACTTAGTTTACTAACTAAGATATCTCATAGTGTAGATCAACGGGCATCGAAAGTCCAGTTTGTAGGGGAAGGAGGAAGGCCGATGGAGCGATGAGCAAGACCCCCGGCGGGTGTTGCAGCACCTTGCCGGGGGCTAAGACCACGAACCGATCCCGCGAAGCGACACCTGACGTCCGAGGCGTGCACCTTTAAGGATAGCAGGTCGAGCTCTATGGGACGGCAACAGTTAGCTTAGTTCACCCAGAGAGGAGCTTCCGACGTAATGGCTATCCAACCTGAGCACCACGAAACCACCACGAACCCCGCCGACGAGGCAGCCGTATCTGGCCTGTACCAGCAACTAATGGACGGCTGGAACCGGGGCAGTGGCGACGCTTTCGCCGCAGTTTTCACGGAGGACGGAGATCTCGTCGCGTTCGACGGCACGCACTTCAAAGGACGCCAAGAGATCGCCCCGTTCCACCAGCAACTCTTCGACAAGTGGATGAAGGGGACGCGCCTCGTGGGGCAAGTCGAGCACGTGCGGTTTCTGAGCCCCGACGTCGCCCTGCTACACGCGGTCGGCGGCACCGTTATGCGCGGCAAAACCGAGCCTTCGCCGGAGCGCGACTCGATCCAGACGCTCGTCGCTATACGCCAGAACGGTGAATGGCGCCTCGCTGCGTTTCAAAACACCCGGATCCGCCCCATAGGTAACGCGGGTACGTTTCTGGTATGGGCGCTCACGGACTGGCTGTGGAAGGTTTTCCGCCTAAACAAGAGAACGGCGTGTGAGCAACACGATCACAACTGAACCCGGACCCGAACCGGCTGCACTGAATCCTCTTCGGGATCGCCTGGCGCGTTTGTCGCTAGCGATGGGATCAAGGGAAGAAAGGTGAGAACAACATGATTATGGATTCGCCGCCCACTAGAAGAATTAGGACCGGCCGTCAACCGAAAAATCGCTAAAGCAGGCAATAAAAAGGAGCTGTTAATGAAGCCGAACCTGGCAAAATGGTCGTTGATTCTTCTGTGCTTCTCGGTGGCCGGCGCTCTTGGCGGAGGACTTTACGAACAAATTGTGCTTACGCCTTTATGGAGTGCGTCGCCGCCATCGTCGTTCTCGATCATACAACCTGATACGGGAGTACCCCTTCAAACTTTCTGGGTTCCCGTTCATGCGGCTATCACTATCTCCGTTGTTTTGTCGCTGTTCTTGACCTGGAGGGAAATTAAGGTTCGTCGCCTGCTTCTCATAGGCCTTGGCTCTTATATCATCATGCGCGTTTGGAGCGCTCTGTACTTCATCCGCGAGATGCTCGAGTTCCAACAAGTGCCTCTTGATTCTCCTCCATCTACAGAACTTTCAGAGAGGGTCGCTAGCTGGACCTATTGGACGTGGTTCAGAGAGCCTCTCGATATAATCTCGTTTCTTTGCTTTCTGCTAGCCCTTTTTTGGCTGAAGAGACCTAAGAATTTTACTCGGCACGAGACTTCCCGTGAGTGAATCGCCACCAACACCTTTATCCAACGTCTAGTGCCCCAACTATGCTGGGCCGGGTCTTCGTCAACCTGTACGGCGCGATCGGCATCGCCGCCGGGTTGTTCTACGTGCTCGGTGGGTAGCTTCTCGATCTCACTTCGCCGCGCCCGACCTCCATTATCGCCGGCACGGGAGGTCTGCTTGCCACCCTCGCCACCGCCCTGGTACTTCGGCGTGCGATGAAGTCCACTTAGTCTGAAACGCCGACACCCGCCAGGTGGCCCGAGACCGATTAGATCCCGCATCCGGTTCTCGTCGGCGACGCTGCCGTCGACGGGCGCGGTAATCACCGCGCCGACTAACGGAGCCGCCTCTCCCGGATTGTCCACGGAACGAGTTTTGTCGATTAAGACATTACGCCTAAGCTTCCGTTTTAGCTATCGGTGCACGTGGAGGGCCACCGCACTCTCCGAGCTAGCCGGCGCACCGATCCACCGCAGGGGTTGAGGCAGCCTCTACGCTGCTCTCTCCAAAGGCAGGATCGATTCCGAAGCGCTCAGACCTGAGAGTTTTAACGCGCCGGTAGAGCTACTAACATGAACGCCACCGTAGTAGGCTGTAGCGTCAGTAGTAAGAAGGTGAGGTAGCCGGCGCGTTGGACCCGCTCTTATCGACCAAACTGCATCCCTCCCAGGTGCGTCCGAAGCTGGTAGCAAGACCGCGCCTGATCGAGAGCCTGATACGAGATCCCGAGCGCAGGCTAACCCTTCTCTCCGCCCCCGCCGGATTCGGAAAGACCACCCTCTTGAACGAGTGGGTTAGAAGCCGTACGGGCGACGGGCACTCCGTCGCCTGGGTGTCGCTGGACGAAGGAGACAACGATCCTGTCCGGTTCCTGTCCTACCTTGTTGCCGCGCTTAGGAGAATCGGTGAGGAAGGGTTCGGTGAGGGTGTCCTGGCCGCGCTGCGCTCACCCGAGCCACCGCGGATGGAGGCGGTCCTGGGGACCCTAGTCAACGAGCTCGCCGATCTCCCGGGAGAGGTGGTCATAATCCTCGACGACTACCATACGATCGATTCCGAGAGTGTCCATTGGATCGTCTCTTTCCTGCTGGAGCACCTGCCGGGGAGCGCGCACCTCGTGATCTCCAGCCGCGTCGACCCTCCCCTGCCCCTCGCCAGGCTGCGCGCCCGGGGTCAGATGACCGAGCTGCACGCCGCCGATCTGCG
>DASQVA010000191.1:0-6539 GCA_035641035.1 Rubrobacter sp.
AGCGACCGAGGCCGACGAGTTCATGCACACCTACAAGATGGAGGTCGTCTCCATCCCGACGCACCGGGAGATGATCCGGGAGGACAAGGACGACCTAGTCTACAAGACCGAGAAGGCCAAGCACACTGCAGTAGTCGATGATATAGCGGAGCGCCACCAACAAGGGCAGCCAGTCCTCGTCGGTACGGTCTCTGTGGAGGTCTCCGAGCGTCTGGCGGCGCTGCTCAAGCGGCGCGGCATCCGTCACAACGTCCTCAACGCCAAGCAGCACGAGCGTGAGGCCGAGGTCATCGCCGAAGCTGGCGAGCGGGGCGCCGTGACCATCGCTACCAACATGGCCGGCCGCGGGACAGACATCAAACTCGGGGAGGGCGTCACCGAGGTCGGGGGGCTCTACGTGCTCGGCACTGAGCGCCACGAGGCGCGCCGCATAGACAATCAGCTCAGGGGCCGCTCGGGGCGCCAGGGCGACCCCGGCGAGTCGAGGTTCTACCTCTCCTTCGAGGACGAGCTGTTGAGACTCTTTGGCGGCCAGAGGATGCAGGGTATCATCGAGCGCATCGGGCTCGAGGAAGACGTGCCGATCGAGGCTGGTATGATTTCCAACTCCGTCCGCCGCGCGCAGGAGCAGGTCGAGAGCCGCAACTTTCAGATCCGGAAGCGCATCCTCGAGTACGACGACGTCCTGAACAAGCAGCGCGAGGTGATCTACTCCATAAGGCGCAACATCCTCATGGGCGAGAACGTGGATACCATATCCTATGCGGAGGACGTGATCACGGAGGTCGTCTCCCAGCACGTCTCCGACGACGTATACCCGGAGGAGTGGGACCTCGACACCCTTGCGGCCGAGGTGAACCGCTTCTACCCGAGTCGGATAGATTTCAAGTCTTTAGACGTCGAGTCTCTTACGGCCGGCGAAGTACTCGCGATGGTCTTGGAGGACGCCAGCGAGCGCCTGGAAGAACGCAAGGCTGAGTGGGAGGAGCGTACCGTGGAGCTTGAGCGCCGCGGGCTAGCACGCGGGGACGGGGTCGTCTCCTTCGAAGAGGCCGAGCGTCAGACGCTGCTCTCGGTGGTCGACTCGCGCTGGAGGGAGCACCTCTACGAGATGGACTACCTGCGCGAGGGCATCGGCTGGCGCGGCCTTTCCCAGCGGGATCCGCTCGTCGAGTACAAGCGCGAGGGTTTTGACATCTTCCAGGGGATGGAGCGGGGTCTGAAGGAAGACTACGTCACCTATATCTACCGCATTGAGAATGTCAAGCTGCGCGAAGAAGAGGAGATGCAGCAACTCTCCTACAGCGGCGGCGGCGAGGAGCCCAACCAGCGTCCCAAGAGCCCGCGCAAGGCCCAAGGCAAGATAGGGCGCAACGACCCGTGTCCCTGCGGCAGTGGCAAGAAGTACAAAAAGTGCCACGGCCAGCCGGGCGCGCCGCCGCTAAACGTCCCTACGACGGAGACGCGGATAGGCGGTTAATGACCGAGCTTAGAGGCAAGACACTCGAGCTTGAAGGACGCCTCGCGGAGCTGGAGGCGTTCTTCGACGTGGAGGCGTTGCGCAGGGAGGTCGCGGGGCTCGGGGAGGAGATGAGCAAGCCTGGCTTCTGGGGCGATCAGGAGGAGGCCAAGCGGGTTTCCTCACGCTTCTCGCGCATGCAGGGTAGGATCCAGCTCCTAGAAGGCCTGCGCGAGGGTCTCTCCGATTCAGAAGAGCTCTTGGAGCTGGCGGAGGAGGACGGGGAGTTGCTCCCCGAGGTCGAAAAAGAGCTCAGGCGGGTCGAGCGGGTCCTCGAAGAGCAGGAGATCGCCCGGCTCTTCTCTGGCGAGTACGACGACGGCGACGCCATCCTCACCATCAACCCCGGCGCGGGCGGGGTTGATTCGCAGGACTGGGCCGAGATGCTCGCCCGTATGTACCGGCGCTGGGCCGAGCTGCGGGGCTTCGGGCTCGAGGTTATCGAGTATACCGAGGGGGAGGAGGCCGGCATCAAAAGCGCCACCTTCACCGTATCGGGAGAGTACGCTTTCGGGCTGTTGTCCGCCGAGCGGGGAATACATCGGCTGGTGCGCATAAGCCCGTTTGACGCCGGCGGGCGTCGGCACACGAGCTTCGCCTCGGTTGCGGTCGCGCCCGTCGTCGGGGAGGCGGTGGAGGTCGAGATCGAGGAGAAGGAACTGAAGGTGGATACCTACAGGGCCTCCGGGGCCGGCGGCCAGCACGTCAACAAGACCGACTCGGCGGTACGCATAACTCACCTGCCCACTGGCATCGTGGCGCAGTGCCAGAACGAGCGTAGCCAGCACCAGAACCGCGAGGTCGCGATGCGGGTGTTGAGGGCGCGCCTCTTCGAACTGGAGCGTGAGAAGCGCGAGCGCGAGATCACCGTACAGAGCGGCGAGAAGGCGGAGATAGAGTGGGGGAGTCAGATCCGTTCCTACGTGCTGCACCCCTACAAGCTCGTCAAGGACCACCGCACCGGCGAGGAGACGGCGAACGTAGACCGGGTCCTCGACGGTGACCTCGACGCCTTCGTGTACGCCTACCTGAAGAATCGAACCGCCGCTTAGCGTTGTGCGGAGCGTCCTCGCCGCCGTGCTCCTGCCCGTCGCGGCCGTACTGCTAATAGGCCCGTACACGTTCTTGCCCTCCTTACTCGAGTACGCGGTCGCCCGTGAAGTCCAGAGCCGCCTGGGGCTTGAGAGATCGCCGAAAGTCGAGCTGGAGAGCGACCCACCGCTGCAGATGCTCTCGGGGAGTTTCTCCGCTGGCGAGATCGTGCTGAAGGACGCGGGGCTTGGAGGCGTGCGGACAGAGAGGGCCGTAATCGACCTCGACCCGTTCGATGTGGATGTGCTTGAAAGCTTGAGCAAGGGCTCTATCGTCGCGCGCGAGCCGCTCTCGGGGGGGTTGCGCGTGGAGGTGCCCGAGGCCGAGATCTCGCGCCTCGTCAAAGAGAGCGCTGACGTACCGGTCAAGGGCGTCAGCGTGATGGCGGCCGGGATGGAGGTGAGGTCTGAGACGGCCGTCTTCGGCACGTCGTTCCCCGTCTCTGCGGCCGGGGACGTGCGGCTGAGTGCCGAGAGCTTCGTCTTTGAGCCGCGGGACCTCGAGGCGGCCGGGATGGTCGTGCCCGAGGGGCTCGCCGACGCGGTGCTCGAGGGCATCAGGTTCGAATACCCCATAAAGGGGCTTCCGTACGGTAGCAGGATCACCGGCGTCGACACCGCCGAGGGGACGCTGGTGCTTACCGGGAGGGTGCCCCGGATACCTCTCGGTGTCTACCCCGTCGGTTGATAACACCGACGGTTCTTGCTAACTTCCTCAGGGGTTTGTTGGGTTCCTGGAGGGGGACCTCGAACAAGCTCCGCCGCGGGCGGCGGCCAGCAAGCCACACGTGGAGATTAGATGATCCGATTCAGCAACGTCACCAAGGTCTACGGTAAGGATACCGTCGCTCTGGAGCGGGTGAACGTGGAGATAGACACGGGCGAGTTCGTGTTCCTGGTCGGGGCGAGTGGTTCCGGAAAGTCCACGATGGTGCGCCTGATCCTCAAGGAGATGGAGCCCTCGGCGGGGGCCATCTACGTCCGCGGTACGAAGCTCTCTTCGGTGCCCCGGCGCAGTATCCCGCGCCACAGGCGCGACATCGGTTGCGTCTTCCAGGACTTCAAACTGCTCCCGAACAAGACGGTCGTCGAGAACGTAGCCTACGCGATGGAGGTAACAGGCCAGAAGCGCCGTACAATTCGCACCAAGGTGCCCCAGATCCTCGACCTCGTCGGCCTCTCGGGGAAGATGGATAAGTTCCCTGAGATGCTCTCCGGGGGCGAACAGCAGCGCGTCTCGATAGCCCGGGCATTCGTCTCCCAGCCGCCGATACTCGTGGCCGACGAGCCGACAGGTAACCTGGACCCGGACACCAGCGTCGGCATTATGCAGCTCTTGCACAGGATCAACCGCATCGGCACCACCGTCGTGGTTGCGACCCACGACCGGGAGATGGTCGACGTGATGCGCAAGCGGGTCATCGCCCTGGAGGAGGGGCGTATAGTTCGCGACAAGGTGAGGGGGGCCTACGCTGATGAGGTTTAACTTGGGATTCTTTCTCGCTGAAGCCTTCAAGAACATCCGTTTGAACCTCCTGATGAGCATCACCGCTGTGACGACCACGTTCATCTGTGTCCTGGTCTTCGGGATGGGACTGCTCGTGAGCTCCCACGTCGACGGCATAGTGGGCTCCGTCCGAAAAGAGGTCACCGTTGAGGTCTTTCTGCCCAACGCTGGCGAAGGTGAGGTAGACGCCCTCCTGAGCAAGACCCAGGGCTGGGCGGAGGTCACCAGCGTCAACAAGGTCACCCAGGAGGAGGCGTTAGCCAACTTCAAAGAGACCTTCGAGGAGCGGCCGGAGCTCTACGAAGACCTCGAGCAGGGCGTGTTGCCGCTCTCGCTGCAGCTGCAGCTCAAGGACCCGGAGATGGCCAACGAGGTGGCTGCTAGGCTCAAGCAGGAGGGCTTCAGCGAAGAGAACCTCAGCTACCCGCAGCAGACCATAGAGCGGCTCAACGCCGTGGCCTCGTACATGATCTGGGGCCTCTACGGGGCTACAGTGCTAATCTTGATCGCGAGCGTACTCTTGATCTCCAACGCCATCAGGCTCTCCATCTTCGCCCGGCGCAAGGAGATAGAGGTTATGAAGCTCGTCGGGGCCTCCGACGGCTTCGTGCGCACGCCGTTCGTCTTCGAAGGGTTGGTCGAAGGTTTGATCGGGGCTGGACTCGCTGCTCTGACGGTGATCTGGATAAACTTCTTGTTCGTGGACTGGGCGGGCGACGCCCTTCCCTACGTACCGATCTCCGCCGAAACAGTGAACACGCTTCTCGTGCTCGTCTTGCTCGTCGCCGTAGGCGTCGCTATAGGGGGCGTCGGAAGCTTCCTCTCGGTGACACGCTTCCTTAGAAAGATCTAGCGCTCCGCGCTAAATCTTAGGCTTCAGGCAACAGTCCTCCACTTTGTGGTGGGGTTCGCCGCGATCCTGCGTAAGAGCTAGGAACCTCCCAGGCCGGTTCCCTCGCGTAGCGGGTGTCATCCTGAAGGTGAAAGCTGAGACCTGAAATCTGAAGCCCGTGATAGACTCAAAGGGTGCCCTACCAGAGACCTGGAACCGGAGCGCTCCCTTGATAATACCGGCCGTACTGGTTCGGCGCGGAAAGTACTCCGTAGCAGACCCGCTCTTTGTCGAAGAGCGGCGGCCCGTGCTGATCGCGCGCAAGCTGCGCCGGGGCGCCGAGGCGGGGGATATCGTGCTTGTGAACGCCCGCGAGAGGAGCCGCTCCCTACGCGGCGAGGTGACGCGCGTCGTCGGACCCTCCACCGATCCGCGCAACGTCTACGAGGCGCTCTTCGTCTCCATCGGGACCTCCCGCGCGTTCCCGAAGAAGCTCGAGGAAGAGGTCGAATCGGTCGCAGAGAGAGCCCCCGGCGAGCGCAGAGATCTCCGCCACCTGCCGACCGTCACCATAGACGGGGCCGACGCGAAGGACTTTGACGACGCGATCTCCGTCGAGTACGCACAGGGCGGCTACAAGGTCTGGGTACACATCGCCGATGTTACCCACTACGTCGAGCCGGGCTCCGACCTTGACAGGCAGGCGGCCTACCGGGCCAACTCGGTCTACTTGCCGGGCACGGTCGCACCCATGCTCCCCCGGCGCCTCTCCAACGACGTCTGCTCCCTCAAGCCCAATGTCGAGCGGGCCACGGTCACGGTCGAGATGGAGATCTCAGCAGACGGCGAGACGAAGGGCGCCACCGCCTTCCGGAGCCGCACCGTCAGCGACGCTAGGCTCACATACGAGGGGGTGGATGCTTTCTTGCGCGGCGAGGAGGAGGTGGAGCAGCCCAACCTCGTTCGGATCGCCTACGAGCTCTCGCGGTGGCTCAAGACGAGGGCCGCGAGGCGGGGCAAGCTGGAGCTCGGCGGGAGGGAGCCTGAGTACGAGCTGGATGAGAGCGGGATGCCGGTGAAGGCCGGGGTTCGGCGCCCCACGCCGGCCAGGCAGTTGATCGAGGAGCTCATGGTCCTCGCGAACGAGTCGGTCGCGAAGCTGTTGCGCCGGAGGCCAGGAGGCGTCTTTCGGGTGCACGAGCAGCCCGACGCGGAGTCTTTGGAGCAGTTGCAGGAGCGGCTAGTCGCCGTCGGGATGCAGGTAGAACCGACGCCAGAGAACCTAGGGACCATATCGCAGATGGCGAAGTCCGACGCGGTCAACTACCTGATCCTGCGCTCCATCCCACGCGCTCTCTACTCGCCTTCAAACACTGGCCACTACGGCCTGGCGCTGGAGAACTACGCGCATTTCACCTCCCCGATCCGGCGCTACGCCGACGTCCTCGTCCATCGCGCCCTCCTGGGTGAGGAGCCGCCGGAGGACCTCGCTGGCATCGCAACCCACATCTCCGAGAGGGAGTACCGGAGCGCGATCTGCGAGCGCACCGCCGACCAGTACACGCTGATGTGGCTAATGCGCGACCGTGT
>DASQVA010000192.1:0-4022 GCA_035641035.1 Rubrobacter sp.
CGAGGTTGTCGTATTTGATCTGTGCGACGCCGCGTAGCGGAAGCACTTTGTTGTGCGCGGCTCTCGACGACACGGGCATCGCGGGACACCCTGAGGAGCATTTCGAGGTGTTGCTAGAGACGGGGCAGCCACGGCAGCCACGCGACTACTTTCAGCGCTCCAACGACCCAGAGGTGTGGGCGCTCCTCGACGACCCCGAGTTTCAGGACGTCTTGGGCGAGTACGGCGGCCGATACGTCGAGCATCCGGCGAAGAGGGATCCCTCGTGGCGACCGCCCGATTTCGGGAGATTGCTGGACGAGGCGCTGCGGAGGGGTACGACCGAAAATGGCGTGCTTGGCACTAAGATCATGTGGGCCTACTTCCGAGACTTCGTCCGCCTGGCGCGCCGCACACCGGGACTTGAGGACGTGCGTCCGTGCGAAGTGCCGGCCGCCGTTCTGCCGAATTTGCGGAGGTACGTCTGGATCCGGCGCAGGGACACCACCCGCCAGGCTGTCTCGTTGTGGAAGGCGCTTCAGACGCAGGAGTGGCGCCGGGACTCCGACGAGGAAGCGAGGGGCAAGGACCTGCGCTTCAGCTTCGCCGCCGTCGACCACCTGAAGCTGCGCATAGACGAGCACAACACCGCCTGGGAGTCATTTTTCGGCGACTGTGGCACGGAGCCGGTAGAGGTCGTGTACGAGGATCTGGTGGACGACTACGTGGACACTGTCTCACGTGTGGTGCGGGAGACAGGCATCCCCGTCGCGGACGACTTTACCCTCATTCAACCGAAGATGAAACGTCAGGCCGACGACCTCTCGGAAGAGTGGGTTCGCCTTTACAATGAGGGCAAGGTTGCGAGAACGAACATCCACGCGGGGAGGATATAGGCTTGCCGGAACTACCGAACATTCTCTACGTTCACTCCCACGATACGGGGAGGTGGGTCAGGCCCTACGGTCATGCCGTAAGGACGCCGAACATCCAGCGGCTCGCCGAGGAAGGCATACTCTTCCGCAAGGCGTTTTGCGCCGCCCCGACCTGCTCGGGGAGCCGGGCGTGCCTACTCACCGGGCAGTACGCCCACTCCAACGGGATGGTCGGCCTCGCCCACCGTGGGTTCTCGCTAAAGGACTACCATCACCACATCGTCCACACGCTGCGCGAGCTCGGCTACTGGTCCGCACTCATCGGCGAGCAGCACATCTCCAAGCGACCCGACGTGATCGGCTACGACGAGGTCGTTAAGATCAGCACCAACCACACCGACGACGTCGTACCCGTTACCCTTGACCTCATCGAGCGCGCAAGGGACAAGCCCTTCTTCCTCTCGGTTGGCTTCTTTGAGACCCACCGCGAATGGTTCCGTCCCAGCTCTCCCAAAAAGGCCAACTACGTCATGCCTCCCCCCAACCTCCCCGACACCCCGGAGACGCGCCTGGACATGGCGGCCTTTCAGGAGAGCGCCCGCTCGCTCGACCGCGGCGTGGGCGCCGTCCTCGACGCCCTCGACGCAGAGGGCCTGGCCGAGAACACGCTGGTCATCTGCACGACCGACCACGGCCTCGCCTTCCCCGGCGCGAAGGCCACTCTATATGATAGGGGCTTAGGCGTCATGCTCATCCTGCGCGGACCGGGCGGGTTCACAGGCGGCAGGGCGATAGACGCCCTCGTCTCGCACATAGACCTCTTCCCTACCCTCTGCGACCTCGTCGGTGCGCAAAGACCCCCCTGGCTGCAGGGGGAGTCGCTCTTACCGCTCGTGAACGAGAAGACCGAGGAGATCCGGGATGTTCTGTTCGCGGAGAAGACCTACCACGTCGCCTACGAGCCGGAGCGTTGCGCCCGCACCCACCGATGGAAGTACATCCGCCGCTTCGACGAGGAGCATCCCGCCCCCGTGCTCGCGAACATAGATGACGGCCCGAGCAAGGAGGTCGTGCTCAGAGACGGGTGGGCTAAACGTCCGATCCCCGCCGAGCAACTCTACGATCTCCTTTATGATCCAAACGAGGCGCACAACCTCGCGGGCGAGCCTGCCTTAAAGGGCGTGCTCGACGAGATGCGCGGTCGTCTCAACGGGTGGATGATCGAGACCGAAGACCCGCTCCTCGACGGGCCCGTCCCGGCCCCCGAGGGCGCTGAGCTCAACGGCCGCGACCAGCTCTCGCCCACGGATCCCACGACCGCCGCGTGAGCAGAGTCCCAAAAGGCATGTAAACTGCGACTCCTAAGAGAGCGCCAGGCTATCGAAAGGAACGCTTATGAACGAAGAGCGCGGGTTTACGCTGTGGTTCACCGGACTATCGGGGTCGGGCAAGACGACCATAGCCGAGATAGTCGAGCGCGATATGCGAGATCGGGAGCGGCGGGTCGAGGTTCTCGACGGGGACATCGTGCGGACTAACCTCTCCAAGGGCCTCAGCTTCTCAAGGGAGGACCGCAATATCAACGTCTTGCGGATCGGGTTCGTGGCGAACCTCCTGACGCGGGCCGGGGTGGCGGTGATCGTCTCGGCCATTTCCCCCTACAAGGAAGCCCGCGACCAGGTCAGGCGCAGGATCGTGGACTTCGTCGAGGTCTTCGTGGACGCGCCATTGGAGGTGTGCGCCGAGCGGGATGTGAAGGGTCTTTACAAGAAGGCCTTCAGCGGCGAGATACAACAGTTCACGGGCGTCTCGGACCCCTACGAGGCGCCGGCCGCACCAGATCTCGTCCTAAAGACCGAGGAGGAGACGCCGGAGGAGAGCGCCCGCAAGGTAATCGAGAAGCTCGAGTACTTCGGGTACCTCTGGCCGCGTGAGGCTCAGGAGACGGAGTATAATTGGGGTTCGCGCTGAGGCTCAGTCGCCGGGTTTAATCCTCCCTTGAACGAAAGCCACCCAGCGGCCGCGTCCCACTACTGACCACGGAGGCCAGCGGCATCGGCTCTGCTGTCGCCCACGCGCTAACCGTCACGGGCCACCTCGGGGGAGCAAGTGCTGGTCCCATAAATTGCACCTCTCTTCTCACAAGCAACAGCGGTAGTACGGATCGAAAATCCTTCATAGCGTCAGCGAGACGATCAACGGCTTTCGTCGGGCGGCTCGCACTGCGATCACGCTCCGAATCGGGGTACCACGAATCGGGGAGTTACCAATCGCGCTCTTCGGGTCCTGGCACCGCGAGGTATCCGACTTCTTAAGATGATCCACCGCTTCGGACGGCCTGCGACTGTTTACGTTATGCTGGATACGGACTGATTGGCCGCACGAAGAGGTTCGTTCCCTGGGAAAATCCGCGCCACCGGTACAGGACCTAGGATCGCAGACTACGCCCGTTCGGTTGTTGTTGGTCGTCGACTCGCTCGAGGTCGGGGGGGCTGAGCGGCACGTCGTTGACCTGGCCGTGGCGCTCAGCCGCAGGGAGTACGAGGTCACCGTGGCCTGCTCCGTAGCCGGCGATCTCTCTGAATCGCTAGAAGAAGCGAACGTGCCGGTTCGATCGCCCCTCGACCAACTGGTCAAACGCCGTGTCAGCGCGGGTTACGCGCGCGCGCTCAGGAGGCTCGCCAAAGAGGAACGCTTCAACCTGGTGCACGCCCACGTCTACGCCAGCGCCGCCGCGGCCGCGATCGCCACCGTGGGCACCGGTGTGCCCCTCGTGGTCACGGAACACACCGAAGCCATCTGGCGCGGCCGACGCGCGCGGCTGGTGACCCGGTGGTTCTGTCGGCGAGCGTCGCGAGTGATCGCCGTTTCAGACGCAGTCAAACGGCGCCTCGTGAAACAGGACGACGTACCTCCAGAGAAGATAGCCGTAATCCCGAACGCAGTGCCCGCTATCCCTGATAGCGAATCCGGCACCCCGCCGTTGAGAGACGAGTTGCGAGACAGACCGCTGGTCGGCGTCTTGGCCCGGCTTCAGCCCGAGAAAGGTGTGGCGACCTTTTTGAAGGCCGGGGCCCACGTCGCGAAAGTCGTCCCGCAGGCGTGCTTCATCGTCGTGGGCGACGGACCGCTTCGGACGGAGTTGGAGGTCCTGGTACGACGGTTATG
>DASQVA010000193.1:0-4611 GCA_035641035.1 Rubrobacter sp.
TCCTCGCGCTCGCCGGATAGTCGCTCTGCGTTCCTGGTGTCCACGTACACAGTTTACCCGAGCGCGCGGGACGATATATGTACGGCTTCACACCCGGAGGCGGTGCAAGACGGATTGTGAAAGAGATTCCCGTAGGGCTTGCGGGGCGGGCTAGTATGCGGGGGCTCGACAATGTTATGCTGATGGTCGGCTGAAGACCGCCGTGGGTGGCGGGTTCGTATCCCTCTTTGGAGGTTAGCGTTTTGGTGGAAGGGCGGGAGGTACCGGAGCAGGCTCCCTGGTACACCGTGGTAGGGGTTATAGACGACGGGGCCGAGCTTAACCAGGCCGTCAAGGAGATTCGGGACCTCGGTGTGGGCCGGGACGACCTGACGGTGGTCCTCAAGCGGGAGAACGTCGACGAGACGGAGCCGTTCCCCGAGGGGACGCGCTACATCGTCGTACCGAGCGACAAGCGCGGGCTGGAGGTGCCGATAGGCTTCGCCATAGCGTTTATCGTCCTCGGTATCTTCTTCGCCATCACGACGCCGGCTATCGGCATCCCCACCCTCGTGGTCTTCGTCTCGCTGGCGGCCATACTCTTCGCGGCCTCGCTCACGCGGGTCGGGATCGACCCGCTACTCACAGAGATGGAGGCCCCCCACGAGGAGGCGGGCACGTGGAACGGCGAGTTTGAGTTCGGTAAGGTGCTGGTCTTCGCCTCGACGCGCGAGCGGCGGCTGCTGCGGCCCGTCCGGGAGGCTTTGCAGCGCAACGGTGCGATGTACTACATAGTGGACCGGCGGCTTGAGCCCCGGGCGGTCCATCAGGCCACCCTGCACCGCTCCGGCGGGCGTCGGGTGGACGCATCGGTTTTGGAAAGATCCGGGGAAGCCTAGAAGGAGTTTTGAGCGTGGGCGCAGCAACCTTGTCGGTTACACTGGCTCAGTTGAACCTCTCGGGCGCCTTCTCGGAGGTGGGCGGCACCCGGTTTATCGTTGGCCTCACGATGCTCATCCACATGTTCTGGGCCGAGCTCTTCGTGGGGTTCGCCCTTGCCGCGCCGGTCTTGCAGGCGTGGGGGGCGCGCACGGGGAGCCCCCGGATGGACCGCCTCGCACACTCCATGGCCCGCTTCAACGTGCTCACCTTCTCGACCGGGGCCACGTTCGCGGTGCTGTTTATCGTGCTGCTCGTGGGCCTGTATCCGCAGGTTACCGCCTCGCTCTTTACACACTTCTTCCCCTTTATAGCGCTGGCCATGCTCTCCATGGGCCTCTCCTTATGGGGGATGTACTCCTACTACTACAAGTGGGACCGCTACAGCGTGCTCAACAAGAAGCGGCACATCGCGCTCGGGTTCACGATGGGGCTGTTTATCTGGGTCTGGATGGTCATCATGACCGGGATAGACACCTACATGGTCACGGGCGGACCCGGCGTCAAGCCGCTCTCGGGCCAGACCGTCGAGAGCTTTGGGACGGCGGTGCGCGGTATCTTCAACCCCATGTTCACCGAGATGGTGCTGCACCGAACCTTCGCCAACCTCTCGTGGCCGGCCTTCGCCATCGCCGCGTGGGCCTCCTATAGGTACATCCGGTCGAAGACCATCGAGGAGAAGGCCTTCTTTGACTGGAGCAGCTCGGTAGGCCTGACGTGGGGCGTGGGGTTCCTCTTGCTGCAGCCGCTGGTCGGCTTCGCGATGCTCTACTCTCTGAAGGTCTCCCGGCCGGAGAACCCCGCCAGTTCCGCCGCTACCGGGGGATCCTACGAGCGGCTCACCTCGGGTGAGACCTCGAACCTGCTGGTGATGAACCTGATTCTGGTGGTGTTGCTCGTCGTGCTCGCCAACGCGGCCATGTACTTCGGGTCCGAGAGGCATCCCGATCAGGCCGGGCAGGTTCCTATACGCTTCTTCGGGCTCGTTGCGGCCGTGGCGGGGTTGTATGCGATCTCACCGCTCGCGGACTTCCCCTTCCTCTACATGCGCTACATCGCGCTCCTGATCATGGTGCTCGCT
Source organism: Rubrobacter sp. (assembly GCA_035641035.1). Taxonomy (GTDB): domain Bacteria; phylum Actinomycetota; class Rubrobacteria; order Rubrobacterales; family Rubrobacteraceae; genus Rubrobacter_D. The sequence continues at coordinate 2,000 of DASQVA010000193.1, forward strand.
ACGCTCGGGGCCTTCGTAACGTATTTGCGGGCTAGGCTGCGGTTCAGGTACGGCAGCCCTGGGAGAGGTTACCGGATAGCGTTGATGGCGGCGGGCGTTATAGCGGCGGTGGTGGCGCTCAACATGGGCCTTATGAAGTCCAATTCGAGGGTGCCTTTCACGGTATATAATCAGCCTGGTTACACGGTGGAACCCGGGCCCGCCCCGACCGGATTCGGTCAGTGAGCACAGAGGCTCGAGGGCTCTAGAAGGGGCGAAGCGTGGCAGAGTTACAGAGAGACCCCATAACCCGAAGTGACTTTCTGGGCTTCGGCCTGCTGGGAACCATAATGGGAGCCATACTAACCATCCCTCCTGTGGCTTTCCTCCTTAGTCCGGTGATAAAGACGAACGTCTTAGGTCAGTCGGACGTGGATCAGGGTTGGCTCGAGGTCGGCTCCATCGTGGACGTCAAGGAGGATGAGCCTTCGGTCTTCGAGGTCGAGTTTCCCATAAGTCAGGCCTATGGGAGCAAGCGCATCCAGGAGGAGATCCCGGAGAGCCCGAGGTCCAAAGAGCGGTTCACAATCAGAAACGCCATCTGGGTCTCCTGGAAGGCCCCAATCACGGTGGAGGGCAGGCAAGGGTCCGGCGGCGACGAGTTGTCGGCCTCCGAGCGTCCGGCGATCCTGGATCAGAAAACCGAGGGCTTCACCCAATCCGAGCGCGAGGAGATCATGAGCAAGCTCAACGTGCTCTCCAACTCCTGCGCCCACCTGGGGTGCCCGGTGAGGTGGTTCCCGGATCAGAAGCTCTTTCTGTGCCCGTGCCACGGGGGTCTCTACGACATCAACGGCGGGTACGTCGGCGGGCCGCCCCCGCGTGGCATGTACCGCTACCCGGTGGCCGAGGTTCGAGAGGACGGCAAGCTCTACGTCAAGCACGAGTACGACGCGGGGCCCGAGTACAGGGAAAAGGGGCCGCAGCGGCCCTACGTGGTGTAACTTGTCCGGGTATACAGAGAGGAAGCCGCGAGAATGATCGGCAGATTAAGAACCCAGACGACAGAAGCTAGCAAGTTCATCGTCGACTGGATGGAGCACCGGACCGGGATAGTCACGATAACCGAGCACTTCCTCTTCGAGCCGGTCCCCAAGAGGGGGGCCTGGCTCTACTCCTTGGGTAGCGCGGTGCTCTTCACGATAACGCTGCAGTTCCTTACGGGCATACTCTTGCTCTTCTACTACGTGCCGACGACCGACCACGCGTGGAACTCGGTCAACTACATCATGACCGAGGCGTACTTCGGGCAGCTGATCCGGGGAATCCATTACTGGTCGGCTAACTTTTTGATGGCCGTTATCGGGCTGCACATGGGCCAGGTGTTCTTCTCCGGTGGTTACAAGGCCCCGCGGGAGCTCAACTGGATAGTCGGCGTGATACTTCTCCTGCTCGTCATCGGCCTCGCCTTCACCGGCTACCTTCTCAGGTGGGATCAGGACGGCTTCTGGGCCAGCGTCGTGGGGATGAAGATCGGATCGTACTCGCCGCTTGTCGGGGGGTACGTTATCAACTTTCTGTTGGGAGGTGACGTGGCGGGTCCCGCCACGCTATCGCGCTTCTTCGCGCTCCACGTCTGGCTGCTCCCGGCCGCCATAGCGCCGTTGATCGGCGCCCACCTTTATCTCCTTCGGCGCCACGGCGTGTTCGGCAGCGAATTCGAGTACACCGAGCGGCTCGCCAAGCTGCACGAGCGGCAGCGGCTAGAGGAGTACGCTGACTACGAGCTGGATGAGGACGGGCACGACGAGAACGGCTACGACGGCAGGCGCGAGTAAGAGCTTTTACCACTGCCTGAGAGGCGTTGCTGGTATCATGCGGGAGCGCAGTACTTAGAGGAGAGGTGCGGAGATGTACAACGCAGCCACTGGCAAGGCCAGGCCGGTCGAGGAAGAGGTAATCACCGAGGAGAACGTCTACGATCGCCCGGACGAGACCATGGGGTTCTTCCCGGGGCAAGTTCTAATCGACGGTTACATCAGTACCTTCATATTGATAGCCTGCGTAGTGCTATCGTACGCCGCGCCCGCGCCGCTCACGGAGCCGGCGAACACGGCGACCGTCGAGTACGTGCCGCGGCCGGAGTGGTTCTTCTTCTTCTACGAGCAGATGCTTATGTTCTTCCCGGGGTACGCCCTGATCTCCTTCGGCGCCGTGGTGGTGCCTACGGTCTTTATCGTGCTTCTCTTCGCGGTGCCGTGGCTCGATAGGAGCCCCCAGCACTACAATTCCGTAAGCAGGCCCTTCGCCTCGGTTATAGGCATCCTAGTGGTTATCGTGGTCATTCTGAACATGCTGTTGGCGGTCAGCCGGATCATCAACTTCCCGACCGCCTAGAAGGAGCAGAGGATGCCCATAGGCAACCTTGACGTACCCGTAATCGGCAAGAACGTCGTTATCGCCGTTCTGGTTCAATCCCACATCCTCTTCGCAGCCTTCATTATCGGGGCGGTCCTTATAGCGGCGACGAGCGAGTATCTCGGAATGGTGACGAAGCAGAACAACTACGAGCGCTTCGCCCGCAACCTGGCGCGCTTCGTGGTCTTGCTCTTCGCCTCCGGCGCGGCGCTCGC
>DASQVA010000194.1:0-2727 GCA_035641035.1 Rubrobacter sp.
CGCTCGGCCTCGCGCTGGAGCTGGCGGACGCGCTCGCGGGAGATGTCCAGCTCCTCGCCCAGTTCGGCGAGGGTTGCGGGCTCGCTGTCGTCCAGGCCGTAGCGCCGGACGAGCACGTACCGCGCCCTCTCGGGAAGGTGGTCGATGGCCTCCTTGAGGTGGGCCGTCTCCATCTCGCGCATGACAGTGTCCGGGGTGTCCGAGACCTTCTCGTCCTCGATAAAATCCCCCAGCTGGCTTGCGGTGTCCTCGCTGGAAACCGGCTGGTTGAGGCTCGTGGCGTCGGGCATCGCCCTCATGGTTAGGCGGACCTCCTCGAGGTCCCACTCCAGGTAGTCGGCGACCTCCTCCCGCGTCGGCTCGCGCTCGAGCGTGTGGGAGAGCGCGGACATGGCGCGGCTGACCTTCCGGATCTTCTCCGTCATGTGGACGGGGACCCTAATGGTGCGGCCCTTGTCCGCGACGGCGCGCTGTACGGCCTGGCGGATCCACCACGTCGCGTACGTCGAGAACCTGAAGCCGCGGTCGGGGTCGAACTTCTCGACGGCCTTCATCAGGCCGATGTTGCCCTCCTGGATCAGGTCCTCGAACGGCAGACCGTAGCCGCGGTACTTCTTGGCGACGCTGACCACGAGCCTGAGGTTCTTCTCTATGAGCCTCTGTCGGGCGCGCGTGTCGCCGGCCTTGGCCCGCTTGGAGAGGTCTATCTCTTCCCTGTGCGAGAGCAGGTGTCCCTGGCCGATGTGGGCCAAATACTTGGCCAGAAGTTCAGGGGTCTCGGACTCCCTCTCGGGTCTCTCTGCTCGACCGCCGGCCTGTGTCTTCAAAACGCCCTCCTCGCGAAACGCGCGGTGCCTAATAAAATCAATTTCAAAAACTACTCTTAATCTACCGGGCCGGAGCCATTTCTAAACCCCCCGTCTCCTCCGTTGTATCGTCCGTCAACTTCTATACGCATGTCGGACGAAAAAGGTTGCTTCCGTGATCCGGTCGCAGGACGGGAGCGCATCTACCCGCTGGCATACCCCGTGGGTATACTGCCCGTATGGAGACACAGCCGCAGATAGTGCAGCGTATTCGGGAAGATATGCCCAACATCCTCGCGTCCTGGAGGGAGGAGCGCCGGGAGACCGGCGGGGACGAGTCCTCAGAGCGCATGGCCGCGATGATGGGGGAGTTGATCGGCGTCTTTGCGGGGTTTCTGGAGAGCCCGCGGGGGGTCGAGAGCTTCAGCCGGGGGGGTGAGATCCGCTCGCTGGTGGCCAGGCTGGCCGCCGGGCAGCATGCCTTGGGCCGGGACGCGGTGGGGGTGATCGAGGACTTCTCCGTCCTGCGCCGGTGCGTCTGGAACTCGGTAGAGGAGGGCGTGGACTTCGCCGGCATGGCGGGCGAGGACGTGGCGGCCTTTTTCGTCAAGCTCATACAGGCCTCCGACTGGGTGACGGAGCACGGCCTCGAGGCCTTCGAGGCGACCGCCAGGCAGGAGATGGAGCAGGCTCTAGGCCGGGCGGCGGCGACCGACCTCGTCACCGGCCTGCCCGACAGGGACCAGCTCAACCGCCTGCTGCTGCCCGCCGCCGTGAGGGACCACGAGCTCTTCACCGTGGTCGTATTCGACGTCGTCAACTTTACGGAGACCGTGGCCGAGGGGAAGCTCGGAAGGGCGCGGGACATACTGGGCCATCTGGCCGAGGCGATCAAGGAGGCCACCCCCGAGGACGCCGTCTGCGCCCGGTTCGGGGACGACGAGGTGTGCGCGATCCTGCCGGGGAGAACCGCGGAAGACGCCTACCAGCTCGCGGAGCTGGTCTCCTCCCGGCTGCGGGAGGGGCCTGACGGCTTCGACCTGGACGCCGGCGTGGCCGAGTACCCGCTCCACGGCGCCGACGCCGGGCACCTCATGGCCGAGACCCTCAAGGCGCTCAAGATGGCCAAACGCGTGGGCGGCGGCGGCATCGTCGTCGCCCACTAGTCAGGGGGAAGCGTGATCGCCATCATGAACAGCCTGCCCGTGAACGAGGGCGCCGCCGACGCGGTGGTCGAGCGCTTCGCGGGCAGCAGGGGCCACGTCCAGGACTTTCCGGGCTTCGTCTCCATGGAGGTCTTGAAATCGGCCGAGGAGGACGAGGTGCTGGTCGTCACGCGCTGGCGGGACCGGGCCGCCTTCGACGCGTGGGTTGGGAGCGAGGGATCTCGTACACCATCCGCACTAGCAGTTCCTCGGCTTACGGTCACCGCCGTGATGTAGAAAGGCCTCGCGGCTACCCTAAGGGTATGCACGAGAGGGCGATCTGAGACGACCATGTGAAACACCTAAGAGATCCGCAGAGCCTCGATTCTGTGGCGGATGATGCGGCGCGAGCCTACCCCCTCAACGGAGTTGCACAGGTCAGAGTACTAAGTAAGGAGTTCCCCCTTCTTGCCCCTATTCACCCGAGTGCGGGGAAGGATCGTTCCGTGAACTTCGCGCCGAGGGGAGTCTAGAGAAGTCGGCCCTTGGTGGCGGAACAGGCGACCGAACCGATCAGGAACGGAGAAGTTCGGGCACGAAGCCGCAAGTAGACTTCCTCTAGCGAATGGACAAGGAAGAAAGCGTAAAGGGGGCAACGATGGGCGCGAAGAGGTCCGACAAGGGGTTCACGGCCGAGGAACGGGCCGCCATGAGGGAGCGCGCCAAAGAGCTGAAGGCCGAAGAGCGCGCGAACAAGAACCGGGCGGCGGGGGAGA
>DASQVA010000195.1:0-3370 GCA_035641035.1 Rubrobacter sp.
CTCGGGGGCTTAGGCATGAGTAACAAACCCGCACCGCAGCGAAAACGAATCCGGCAAAGGAGAGTGCGAATGTTTCACGAAGAAGCTTTGGGAGATGCGACGCCGGCGTTGGCAGACGAGACTCTGATCGAGGCCCGCGACCTCACGAAGACCTACGCGGCCGGGGAAGCGACGGTCCGCGCCTTGAGGGGGGTGGACCTCCGCATACCGCGCGGCCAGATGGTCGCCGTCATGGGACCCTCCGGGTGCGGGAAGACGACGCTCCTCAATTGCCTCTCGGGTCTCGACGAGTTCGACGGGGGCGAGGTCTTGATCGGGGGGAAGTCCATCTCCGACATGTCCGACAGAGAGCGCACCCGTTTCAGGGCCGAAAGAATGGGCTTCATCTTCCAGACCTACAACCTCATCCCTGTCCTCTCAGGGGTCGAGAATGTCGAGCTGCCCCTCTTGGTGGCCGGCGCGAAGCCCAAAGAGGCGCGCCGACGCGCGACGTCGGTGTTGGAGACGGTCGGGATACCGGAACAGGCGAATAAGCGTCCTAACGAGATGAGCGGCGGCCAGCAGCAGAGGGTGACGGTCGCCAGGTCTTTGGTAAACCATCCGGCTATCGTTTGGGCCGACGAGCCCACCGGGGCGCTCGACTCGGAGACATCCAGGGAGATCGTGGACCTGCTGGTGAATCTCAACCGAGAGCAGGGTCAGACCTTCGTGCTCGTCACCCACGACACCTCCGTCGCCCGTCGCGCCCACCGCCTCGTCCGAATGCGCGACGGCGTGATCGAGAGCGACGAGCACAACGGCAAGGAGGACAACGGTGAGTGAGCTCTTCGGAATACCGACAGAACGACTGACGTGGGTCCTCGTGGCGGTCTTCGGCGCTGGGGCCCTGATCCTCATCGTGCTGGCGATGCGCGACCGGACCTCCTTAAGAATGGCGGTTCGGAACGTCCCCCGGCGCAAGACGCAGACCGCGCTGATAGTTGCGGGCCTGATGCTGGCGACGCTTCTGTTCTCTGCGGCGTTCACCACCGGGGACACGCTGACGGAGTCCCTGCGCGCGCAGGCGCTCGAAAACCTCGGGAGGGTGGACGTGGTCGTCAGAGCCGAGCGGCCGGAGTCGGGCGGCGGGGCGGCGTTCGGACCCGGCGCCGGAGCAGCGGTGGTTCCAGAGGCCCGCGAGAAGTACTTCGACGAATCACTTGCCTACCAAGTCCGGGACCGGCTCTCCGGCGTCGAGAGCGTGGTGGGCGTCGCGCCGCTCGCGAAAGAGACAGTGCCGGTCACGTCGCCTGAGTCGGACCTTTCGGAGCCGGTGGTGGACATGCTAGGCATGGACGCGGACTCGATGAGGGGCTTCGACGCCCTCAAGACCGCTTCGGACAAGACCCTCTCCGTGGGCGACCTCGAGAAGAACGAGGCCTACGTGAGCCAGGACACCGCCGAAGGACTCGGCATCGTCGTGGGAGACAAGGTCGAAGCGTCCCTAGTCCAGTCCAAGTCGGCGCCCGGGAGCAAGCAACCTCCCTCGGGGCTGCAAAACGAACAGCGCATCGACGCGGCGCAAGGGCGTCCCGGAGCTCTGGGTACCGGCGAGACCCCCGCGAGAGTCGGAAACGGAGCGCGTCCTCCAGGGGTAGTGGGTAACGGGCGTCCCGCCACGCCGCAAGCCGAGGCCCGCCCCTCGGAGTTCGAGGTCGCCGGCGTCTACGAGAGAGGGGCTAACCCCGCCTCCGACACCTCGATGTTGATGCCGCTTGAGAAGCTCCAGGCTCTCGTCGGCGAGGAGGGGAGGGTCAACGAGGTGTTGATCACGCACGGTAGACCCGCCGTGGAGGGCGGTGAGCACACGGAGGCCACGGTTTCCGCTATCGAGCCCCTCCTCACGGACAATGGCCTCGAGGCTGACCCCGCGAAGAAAGACGCCGTGGACGGGGCCGATCAGCGGGGAGAGATCTTCTCTACCCTGTTCGTCCTCTTCGGCCAGTTTTCAGTGGCGGCGGGGATACTGCTCATCTTTCTGATCTTCGTGATGCTCGCCGCCGAGCGCAAGAGGGAGCTCGGCATAGCGCGCGCCGTCGGGCTGCAGCGCTCCCACCTCATCCGGGCCTTCGCCTTCGAGGGAGCCCTCTACGCGCTGGCGGCGAGCACCATCGGTAGCGTCGCCGGTGTCGGGGTGGGCTGGGTCATGGTCCGTCTCCTGGGTAAGGGCTTCGCCGGAGGAAGCGACGACTTCCGGATCGTCTTCGCCACTAGCTTAGGGAACGTTGTGCTCGCCTTCTGCATGGGGATGGTGCTCACGTTCGCCGTCGTCCTTGTCTCCTCGTGGCGAGTGAGCCGCCTCAACGTGGTTCGCGCCATCCGCGACATCCCGGAACCCGATAACCAGGGCCGCACGGTCGGGGGCGTGATCCTGGCCGTGATCGTACCGGTCGTGGGTGTCGTGGTGTTTTGGCAGGGGCTTGCCACCGAGACGACGGCCTTCTACCTAGGCGGCCTCTCTCTCGCCCTCATTGGAGCGGCGCTCCTGGCCCGCGTCTTCGGAGCCCCCGACCGGGTCGCCTTCACGGCGTCGGGTCTGGTCCTGCTGGCGTTGTGGCTGACCCCGGCCTCCATCACCACGCCGGCCGGAATGGCGCGGGGGCCGGAGATGTTCTTCGTCTCGGGCATCGCCATCGTCGTCGCGGGCGTCTGGCTAGTGATCTTCAACGCCGACGCGCTCTTGTGGCTGGTAGTGGCGACGTTCGGACGAATCAAAGGACTGACCCCGGTTCTCAAGACCGCGGTTAAGTACCCCACCCAGAGCCTCTTTCGGACCGGCATGACACTCGCGATGTTCGTGCTGGTCGTCTTCACGCTGACGGCCATGAACTTCATCCAGGCCGCTATGTCAGCCGCTTTTGGGGATACACAGAGGCTCTCCGGCGACTTCGAGATCCAGGCCAACGCCGGCTACGCCGCCCTGATCCCCGACATGAAGGCCGCCCTCAAAGACGCCAAGAATATACAGAAAGGCAACATCACAGCCGTGGGCGAGACCGCCAATCTCCCAGCTAAGGTCAAGCAAAAGGACACGGACCAGAATCCCACGTCGCTCTACGTGCAGGGCGTAGACGAAGGCTACTCCGACAGCGTCGGCTACGGCTTTGAGACAACAGCCAGAGGCTACGGCTCCGCCCGCGAGGTGTGGAAGGCCCTGCAGACGGAGAAGGACACCGCGGTAATCTCGTCCGCCCTCGCGCCCGCCAGGAACGCCTCCGGCTTCGCCGACGCGAAGCCTCCTGTGAAGCTCACCGGCTTCTACGCCGACGATCGGAACCTGCCGGACGACCTCTACCTGCGGGTAGAAGACGCCGAGTCCGGAAAGACGAGG
>DASQVA010000196.1:0-2005 GCA_035641035.1 Rubrobacter sp.
AAGTCGTACCACTCGATCGTCGCCCCGATGGCGCTCGCGAAAGCGACCTTCCTCACGGAGGTCTCCTCCCGGATCTCCCGCGACGCCTCCACCGCCCGCGATTCCCCGTCATTGCTCCTGCGTCCACCAGCCAAGTTACACCCACCTCCTTATTAACAACTTTGTCTATTAACTTGGTTATCAATAACCGGGGGGACTGTAAGGCAGGGAGGAGGGGGCGTCAAGGGCGGAAGGCCAAAATTTTTGGGGTGCGGAAGAATTCTCGGTGCCGGACAACAAAGTTGTCCGAAGCGCTTGACACCGCTTGTTCGGGCCCGTAGAGTTCCGCAAGTCTTTTCATCGAAATAGTAGACAAAGTAGGAATGGTAGGGAAAATGAAAAACGGTCGGTTGCACTCATCTTCTCCATACGCGTGAACATCCAGGAGAAGGGTAGAGCCGCCGGCGGAGAGGGCCAACCGGGCTGAGGCAGAGGGCCACGCGCACCCGGCCGTGATGCCCCACCTGCGACCGTGCCACATGGCACATTTTTTCGTCCCCTCGACGTTCAGGACGGAAAGTCAGCGTCGAAAGCCTTGACACCTTCCCGCCCATGTCCTAAAGTACCGCCGGTTTTTACACCAAAACAGTAGACAATATAAGAAAGATGCGCAAAGCAGAGAAACGGAGGATAGCGCGATGAGGACATTCATATTGTTGGCTCTGGCGGGTCTCGGGGCGCAGTTGGTCGACGGGTCACTCGGGATGGCCTACGGTGTCTCTTCGACGACGCTGCTGTTATTCGTAGGGGTCGCGCCGGCGCTGGCGTCGGCGGCGGTTCACATCGCGGAGGTCGGGACGACGGCGGTGTCGGGCATCTCGCACGCGAGCTTCGGGAACGTGGACTGGTCCAAGATCGTCTGGATGGCGGTGCCTGGGGGCATCGGGGCGTTCGCCGGGGCGTACCTGCTGGTCTACGCCTCGACCGCCGAGGCGACGGCCGGGCTGGTCGAGCCGGTGGTGGCGATCATCCTGTTCTCCCTCGGCGTGTACGTGCTCTCCCGCTTCGCCTTCAGGCGCAACGAGCGTCCCGTCCACGTCAGGCCCGTCAGCCGCAAATTCCTCTCTCCTCTGGGCCTCGTGGCCGGGTTCCTCGACGCCTTCGGTGGCGGCGGCTGGGGTCCCATCTCCACGCCGACCCTCCTCTCCTCGGGCCGGATGGAGCCGCGCAAGGTCATCGGTACCGTCGACACCAGCGAGTTCGTGGTCGCCCTGTGCGCCAGCTTCGGTTTCCTTCTCAGCCTGAGTTTCGCCCAGATACCCTGGCAGGTCGTCGGCGCGCTCTTCGCCGGGGGTGTCATCGCGGCCCCCATAGCGGCCTGGATCGTCAAGAAGCTCCCGACGCGCATCCTCGGAACCGCGGTCGGTGGCGTCATCCTTATCGTCAACATGAAGACGTTCTTCGAGGCCATCGGCGTTACCGGTACCCCGGCGATCATCGGATACTTCCTGATCGTCGGCATCTGGGCCGCGGCCATCGCCTCCGCCATCGCCGGCATCCGTCGCGACCGGGCCGTCGGCGCGGAGACCCAGCCGGCATAAGCAGCTCTTCCCGGCTCTCAGCCGGGGCTGGAGAGATCCAATAGAAATACGCGGCGGGGTCGGACTCTGGTCCGGCCCCGCCGCTCTCTCGTGCGGGCGTCGAGTCCGGCACTGTTGTACCTTTCCCGCAAAGGGAGAGGAGCGCCGATGAAGACCGTCGAGTTCTACTACGACCTCGTGAGCCCGTACTCGTACCTGGCCCACCGAGAGGTCTCGCGCATCTGCGACGAGCACGGCGCGGAGCTGTCGCTCAGGCCGATGCTGCTCGGGGCGGTGCACAACGCCGTCGGGCTTCAGGCCCCTATAGAGACTGAGGCGAAGGCACGCTACCAGGCGCGGGACATCCGGCGCTGGGCCGAGCACTACGGCCTGCCGATGGACTTCCCCGAGCCCTTCCCCTTCCGGACGCTCAAGACCATGCGCGC
>DASQVA010000197.1:0-4533 GCA_035641035.1 Rubrobacter sp.
TGCGATCCGCTCGATGAGTTCCTTCTTCTTCATCGTTGCTCCTTTCTGTGGTCATCCTCAGCCTCATGGTCGGCCTGCTTGGGCTGCCTACTTCCTGTTTATAAGGGATTCGGAATCCCTTGCCATCCCCTCGCTGCCGGCGGGTTTAGCAGAACGGATGTTGTGGTGGCGTGTGATGGTACATACACCACATTTGGTACGGCCTCCTCGGGATGGCTAATGGGTAGGTTAGTCCCATCGCTCCCAAACACCGTTGCTCGCGATGCTCGATGAGAATCAGGCTAACTCTTTCCGCGCCTCAAATGCCTTTGTAGCCGAAGAGCAGGCGCCTGGGTAGTGAGCCTACCGAGATGGCACAGGCCTTCAAAACGGCTCCTAACCGCATCGAGTCCAGGCCGACCGGGCCTCTTGTGCACAACCGGGGGTCGAAGCTCCTGCTGCCCCTACCCGCTCCCTCGGGATCCGCCTCGAAGGTGCCGGCTACCCGGCGGGCGCAAGGATCGGAGACATCCGTCCGATTGAAGCGAAGGCGCGGACTTGGAACTTTCACAGCCGGGGGTGGCGCCGCGACTTCCTCAGGGCACACCCTACCCAATTTGACGGGCGCATGGTTCCTGGTACAAGATCCTTGGCAAGCGGTTTCTGGTTTGGCAGGTGCAGCAAGGATTACCGCGGCACTATCTGCGCTTTGCTATCCCTAAGTAGTTTCAACTACCTGGCCTCGTACACGACGACTTGCCCCTCGGCGAACTCCGGGGACGGAAGGAGCTCGCTCAGGTTCTGCCTTACCCACTCCTCTGCCTTTAGGTGGCTCTCCTGCGCGCCACGTTGCTCCTCGAAGACGCTAACCGAAACGATCTCGCCCTGTCGGGGAGCTAAGACGAAGTACGACACAAACCCCGGCGTCTCCCTGATGATAGGCACAAAGCCTTCCTTGACCCGTCGGACAACCGATTCGATCGAGTCGGGGTCCGTGCGATAGTATCGTATAGCCGCAAACATCTGACACTCCTTCCTTCTGTTCACCCAGCGAACCCGGGTGTCCAACGCTAACCTTACCCGGTGAGATCGAAGAGCAACATCCGCTGGGCTCGACTCTAGATCGCTGCCACGTCTTCGCCGTCGAGTCCTTACTTACACACCAATGTCATCCGGCCCAACCACCAAGGAGAGCTCCCCTGATCGCATGAGTCCCTACGCATACAACTCCTCACGTGATGCTTTCCTCCGACCCAACCACTTCTCGACTTCCACGGCCCAGAAGATGATAGTGCTCAACGCGACAGCGATGGCGAGATCCGCAAGCGGCAGCGCCTCGGTCTCCAGAAATCGCTGAAAGAAGGGGGTGTAGATAGCCAAGAGCTGCAGCACGAACGTAAGAGCGACCGCCCCTAGGAGCGGCTTGTTCGAGAGCAGGCCCACCCTGAAGAGCGACTCGTTCCCTGAACGGATGGCCATTACATGGCTCAGCTGGGAGAGAGTCAGGGTGGTGAACACCATCGTCTGCCAGATCTCGGGCGCAATTTGCGAGTACCACAGGCCCGTCGCCAGCGACACGAGCGCCATCAGGACCCCGACCCAGATAACATGGCGGCCAAGGCCCCGGGCAAAGACGCTCTCCCTGGGAGGACGAGGCGGACGGCGCATGATGTCCCGCTCGGCCGGCTCTGTGCTCAGGGCCAGAGCGGGCGGACCGTCGGTGACCAGGTTGATCCAGAGTATCTGCAGCGGCAGGAGCGGTAGCCCCAGTCCCACGAAGGGACCCACGAGCATTACCAGGATCTCGGCCGAGTTGCTTGTAAGTAGATACTTGATGAACTTGCGGATGTTATCGTAGATGACCCGGCCCTGCTCGACTGCGGCGACGATGGTCGCAAAGTTGTCGTCGGTCAAGACCATGTCTGCGGCCTCTTTGGAGACATCGGTGCCTGTAATGCCCATCGCCACACCGATGTCAGCTCTCTTCAAGGCCGGGGCGTCATTTACTCCGTCGCCGGTCATGGCGACGATATGGCCCTTCTCTTGCAGGGCCTCCACTATGTCGAGCTTGTGCTCCGGCGAGACCCGCGCGTAGACAGGCACTTCCTCAACCAGGTCCACGAGATCCTCCCTCGGTAGGCTGGCGAGATCTCTGTCCGTCAGGATGCGCTTGTCTTCGGCGATGCCGAGCTCGGTCGCGATGTGCCGAGCGGTCAGGGGATGGTCGCCCGTAATCATTACGGGTCGGATGCCCGCTCGTTGGCAGATCTCTACGGCGTCCTTGGCTTCAGACCGGGGCGGATCGATCATTCCAACAATGCCCAGGAATGTGAGGTTACGCTCCTGCTCTTCACCATCGCCATCGAACGAGCGCAGGCGCCTCAAGCCCACGCCCAAGACGCGGATGCCGTCCCCTGCCAGCTGCTCGTTGGCGGCCGAGATCCTCTCTCGCCATCCTTCGGTCAAAGGTTCGACCTGCCCGTCGCCCCTCCAAACCTCGCTCGAGATGTCCAGCAGGCTGTCCACGGCACCCTTGGTGAATGTGATGTAGGAGGCACTCCCCTGTTCCGCAGGTAAGACGGGCTTAAGGGCCTTCAAGGTCTCTGATCCCGAAACCACTTCGTGAACGGTGGTCATTCGCTTGCGCCCAGAGTCGAAGGGAACCTCCCCGACACGGGGCAGCGCGACCTCAAGTTCTGGCTTCTTCAAGCCCTCGCGAGCAGCCGCCACCACAAAGGCACCCTCGGTCGGGTCGCCTACCGCGCGGAAATCATCCTCCTCGTGGTCATCCAGCAAGGCGTCATTGCACAGAGCGCCGCCGGCCAGCAGCAGGGCGAGCGTCGGATCGTCCCCGACCGCCAGCGGCATCCCACTGTCCGGTTCAGGGTTCGAATCGGCGAAGCTTCCCCCACCCAGCTCGACGGTGTGACCGGCTACATCGAGCACGGTCACGGTCATACGGTTCTGAGTCAGAGTTCCTGTCTTGTCCGAGCAGATCACGGTCACCGAACCCAGGGTCTCCACCGCAGGTAACTTGCGGATCAAGGCCCGCCGCCTGAACATCCTGTGGGCGCCTAGGGCGAGAGCGATAGTAACCACCGCCGGCAGGCCCTCGGGCACAGCGGCAACCGCCAGGCTCACGGCGGTGAGGAACATTACTTCCAGATCCTCTCCGCGTAGCAGGCCAAGAGCGAAGACCACCCCGACGATGGCCAGGGCTGCAAGGGCCAGCACCTTGCCCACCTGGCTCAGGCGCCGTTGCAAGGGGGTCTGCTCTCGGTGGGTGGCCTGGATCATGGATGCGATTTTGCCGAGCTCAGTAGCCATACCGGTCTCGGTGACCACGAATAGTCCCCTACCCATGGCGACTAGCGTGCTCGAGTAGACCATGTCGGCTCGCTCCCCAAGCGGCGTGTCTTCCTCTTCCAGTGCCGCCGGGTTCTTCTCCACCGGCTCCGATTCCCCTGTGAGCGCCGCCTCCTGGACCCGTAGGTTCGCGCTCTCCAAGAGCCTCCCGTCGGCCGGGACCAGGTTGCCCGCCTCGAGCAAGACCACGTCTCCGGGCACCAGTTCACTAGCCGAGATCTCCTGCACCCGATCTTCCCTGCGAACCCTCACCCTGGGCGCAGACAGTTGCTGCAGGGCGGCCATCGCCCTCTCGGCCCTGTACTCCTGGCCGAACCCCAAAGCCGCATTGAGCACGACGATGATCGCGATGGCTATCGCATCCTCATAGTCACCAAGGAGAGCCGAGACGAGCGCCGCGACGATCAGGATGACGATCATGATGGAGGTGAACTGCTCCCACAGGATCGCCCAGGGACTCCTTGTGCCCCTATCTTCAAGCTCATTCGTACCCCGCTCTTCCAGTCGCCGGGTAGCTTCCTCATTGCTAAGCCCCCACTCCGCGTCGGTACCAAGAGCCCGCAGCACCTCCGCCGCCTCGGAGGTGTGCCAGGCGCCTAGCTCCCCGCTCCGGAGCTTACCCATCCGTCGATCCCTTTCGTGGGTCCCGTCCCCGGCGAACCTCGCTCGGCCTCGGGCGGGGACCGACCGTGATCTCGAAGGTCGTCAGCCAGGTCTGACTCCGCGCTTTGCTTGCCCTCATCTGGGCAACCTACCGTCCCCCGCGGGCGGGTAGACTAGAACCGCTCCTAGCGCTGCCCTGACCACCTTGGTGGAGACGCTCCCCATCCTCAGTCGTCCTACCAGCCCCAAACCCCGGCTGCCGACTGCCACGAGGGTAGGTCCCTCGTCGTCCTGCGCTCCCTCTATAAGAACCTCTGGAGGGTCGCCTGCGACTATCCTGGTTTGTGGCCGCTGTTGCAGGATGTCTTCCAGCTCACCCGCCCGGTCTTCTAGCTTCGCTTCGACTGCCTCACCGGATGCTTGCGCTAGCCGCGGGACGGCATGCAGCAAGAGCATCCGGGCACCGAAGAGCTTCCCCAGGTTCGCGGCAAGCTCCGCCGCTTTCCTGGCGTCTTCGGAAAAGTCGTCGCCTGCAACGATCCAGGCGGGCGGCCAGACGTTCTCCCCGCGCCGCACCACTAGGAC
>DASQVA010000198.1:0-19378 GCA_035641035.1 Rubrobacter sp.
CGCTTACCTCCCTACGTCGCACCCCTCGTCGGCGCACGCGCTGTTATACCTATCCTTCGTTCTCCCTCGGAATGCGTTCGAACTCGAAGTCCAAACCGGCCCATAGATCGTCCTCGCTGATGCCGAGCGCCGCCGCGTCCCGGACGACCACCCGCAGACGCTCGAACACGGTGGCGATCTGCCGCTCGCGCGCCACCTCACCGACGCTCTCCGCCGCCACCGTCCACACGCCGGGCCGGCTCTCCACGTAACCCACGCCCTGGAGGCGACGGAAAGGATTGAAGATGAGAGGATTTGTTATGTTGCTGGCAACCTATGACGGTAGCGCTCGTGATGGCCGCGGGGATGTCGCTGGCGAAACCACCCGACGCGAAAGATAAGACTACGGCAAAGCCGTTGTAGATTGTAGACGGGGCTTATCCCACAGAGGGCCTGATGGAGTCTGTGTCGGCGGAGGATGGGGAAATCAAGGTCGAGCCTAGCTCGCCGCAGGATGGCTCGAAATCGGGATCGTGGCCACGCAAGCGAAGTGGTTGACAGGCACAAGTTCGAACCCTCACTACCTCAACCCCTTCAGCAACCAGAGACACATGCTTACCCCGGAGTGCTTCAGCTACTGACAGCTCATTGCAGTGAGCTTGGCCCATACCTGTGTGGACGACGAATGCTTCTTTAGAAGACCCACACATCAAAGATGATGGACACCGCCGAGCGAAGCATGCCAAACAATGAGGCTAACCGGGCCAATATCATCGCAATGCGCTATGAGAACCGAGGATCAGAGTTACCCCAAGGTAGGAGAGCTCTACTGGGGTGTCCGCGGGCGACGGCGTGGACCAGGGCGTGTGGGCCTACCCCAACCCACCGATCGTACAACATCTGCCCCCTCGTCCACCAAGATAACGGCGACGGGCGCAAATACAATGGGACACCTCTCCTATCACCTCCAGCAGGGGACGGTCTTCCTGGACCTGGGCACCTCCTCCTACAGAAGAACCGACTACCTGGCCATACCTAACACTCAAGACGCGCTCGCCATCTTCAACAACTGGACCGGCCTGAACCCCAACAGCACCTCCCACTGGCGGCTGAGGTTCGTGGACAACCAGGGGCGCACCTTCACCAGGGGCGCACCTTCACCGGGGCGCCCAAACTTTAGGAGCGCCGCCTCCCCGCCGGACACCACCGCGTCCAGGGTCATACGCGTGGTGCCTGCCGAGAACGCCATCGGTATAGCACCCGGCGCCAACGTCACCGCTTTTCTTCTTCGAGCCGGTGAGAGCGGGCACCGTCAACGCCAGTACCGTCAAGCCCTACAAGGTGGGCTCCACCACCGCCTTCTCGGCCACCGTCGCCTACCACACGGCACCCCAGAAAGCGACTCTGACCCCCAGCGCCAACCTGCCGCCGGGCGCGAAGTACAAGGCGGTAGTGAGCGCGGGAGTCACGGACCTAGCGGGGAACCCGCTCGACCAGACTCCGATCCTCCCAGGCAACCGGGTCCAATCTTGGGTCTTCACGGTTAGGAATCAGCCGATCGAGTCCGAGGGGCTCACCAGGGGCCGGGGTTCTTCGGAGCTCCGGCCTCTCTCGTTGCTAGTACTATCCTACGAGACCCACCGGAGCAGAGAAGACTCCGGAGCAGAGATCTACGGGACCCACACACGGGCGGGCGATTCGCCGGGGAGGGAGGTCAGGACTACGGTCCTGACGCCGAGACGCCAGAGCTCGCGGGTGATGGCGGAGGAGTCGGACATGCTCCGGCCGGGTTCGACGCCGGTGATAAGGGCGGCGACGCGGGCTCCTTCCGGGACGCTGGCGAGCGAACCCCGGGCGAGGGCCGTGGCGAAGGCCCCCGCGGTTATGCTCTGGCCGGGTCCGATGCCCGTGAGGGCGGAGAAGACCGCGGGACGATGGACGTGTTCTTCGTCGACGGGCGTACCTAGGGCTTGGATGTTGCCAACAGCGACCACGAGCGTCGCACCGCCGGGGATGGCGGGTTCGTGCTCGGCGGTGCCCTTGATTGGGCGCCGCCGCGACCCGTCGGCCTCTATCAGGACCACGTCGGCGAGCGATACGAGGCCGGAGACCCGCTCCGGGGCGAGGCCGCCCACCCGGCTCTTGGAGAGCATGCCACCGCCCGCAACCACGCCGGGGGCTTTGGCGAGCGCCTCCTCGGTCCTCGAACGCAGATCGTTGTCGTATTCGGAGGTGACGAGCGGGCCTATCTTGTGCGCCTCACTTAAGAGCATCTTCGTCGTGGGCGCCACGAGTACCGTCATACCGGCCCGCGTGAGCTCGCCGGCTACCGCCAGGATCGCGCTCGACTTGCCCCCCGCGCCGACGAAGGCGACCACGTCCCCAGACGAGATACCGAGCGCCTCATACAGCTTCAAAACTACTCCTGTCCCCGCTCCGACGAAGGCGGATCTTGTGCACCTCTATTCATGTTACATCAACCTGGCGTTTCGCGTGCTTTATGGCATGTTGGATACTAGGATCTGGTGTAGGATACTAGGGACTGCTCCGGCCGGTACGTCGCGGATTGAGTGGTGCGAGGCTAGGGTAATTAGAGCGGAACCTGGCATCCGAGGAAGGGAGCGTGGGAGATGGAGGAGCGAGAACGGGTCGCCGAGTTCGGTAGGGAGTTGCGGGATGGGCCCGAGCCCTCCGACCGGAGTATCAAGGAGATAATAGAGGTCCTGAGGCCACAGCTTCAGGAGCTCACCGACAAGCAGCTCGAGCTGGCGCGGACGGAGCTGGCCCCGGTCGGCAAGAGGGCTGGCCTGGCCGCGGGCCTGCTGGTGGCCGGGGGCGTCTTCATGTTCGTCTTCCTCATATTCCTGTCCTTGACGGGTGTGTATCTGCTGAACCTCCTTCTCCCGCTGTGGGTCTCAGCGCTGATCGTCTCTGGTATACTATTGCTAGTTGGGGGGATACTCGCCGGAGCGGGTGCCAGCATCTTGAGGAATCTGGATCCCAAGCCCCACCGGACGATCCGCACCCTCCAGCAGAACGTCAACTGGGTAAAGGGGCAGTTCAGGACATGAGCGACATACCGGAGCGCATAGAGCGGGAGATGTTCGAGATCCGGAGCCGCATGGCCCCGGATGTTCGAGACCTCAAGAAGCACGTAGAACCCCAGGTCGTCACCAGGCGTATCACCACCAGGATCAAGGAGCGCGTCACGGACGCCGTCACCCGCTTCGGCAGGGGCCTCCGCGACTCCGCCAAGCGCCAGGTCGACTCTGCCCGCGAGGCCGGACGCAAGCGCGACGCTTCCGCCTTCACCGACGCTGTGAAGAGCGACCCTAAGCCCCTCGCCCTGCTCGCCATCGTCCTCGCCGTCATGCTGCTGATGGCCCGCAAGGTGACCAACGGCAAAGGCTAGGAGAGCGACTCTCCCGGCCCCTATTCGCGGTGCGAGCGGCGCTGCCCCGCGCGTGCCTTGACCCACGTTCACTTCCAACCCGTGGGTGGTGTGGCCGGCGACATGACCCTCGCCGCCCTCGTCGCGGCCGGGGCGCCACTCGCCAGGATCTCAAATTCTCTTCAAGCCCTCGGCGTCGCCTTCGACCTTGTGACCGAACAAGCCGAGGTGAGCGGCATCGGGGCGTTCAGGGCGAGCGTCGGATACCCCGAGGAGCACGCCCACCGCACCTTCAGGGACGTCCGCGCTTTGATAGAGAACGCGGATCTTCCGGACCGGGCCTCTTCGCGCGCGGTTGAGGCCTTTCGCCGGCTGGCGGTCGCCGAGGGCGCGGTTCACGGCGAGGATCCCGATCACGTTACCTTCCACGAGGTCGGGGCGGTGGACTCCATCGTCGACGTGGTCGGAAGTTGTGTGGCCCTGGACTTCCTGGATGCGGATTCCGTGAGCTGCGGTCCCTTGCCGATGGGGACCGGCGTCGTCGAGGCTACCCACGGCCCGCTCCCCGTGCCTGGCCCGGCCACGCTGGAGATACTGAAAGGTTCGCGGGTGCGCTGGACAGAGGAGCCACGAGAGACGACCACCCCTACCGGAGCGGCCCTGATGAGCGCGTTCACCGGCGGCGCGTTCTCGGACGCGGCCCCGCCCATGACCCTTCACTCCGTGGGCTACGGGGCCGGACGGGCGAGTTTGCAGAGCGCCCCGAACCTGCTGCGCGCGGTCGTCGGGGAGATCGAGGGTCCTACGGGCGGGCTGGAGCTCATCGAGGCCAACGTGGACGACGCGCCCGGCGAGTTCCTCGGCGCGGCGGTGGAACGGCTCCTGACGGCCGGCGCCCTAGACGCTTGGCTGGAGCCCATCTTGATGAAGCGTGGGCGCGGGGCGTACAAGGTCTGCGCGTTGACGCGCTGCGGCGATCGGGAGCGCCTCGTCCGGCGCCTCATGCGCGAGACCGGGACCCTGGGCGTCCGCCACCAGGGGGTTGGACGCACCGTCGCCGAGCGCCGCCGCGTCGAGGTCGAGCTGCCCTACGGGAGGTGCGGGGTCAAGGTGGGGAGCTTGGACGGAGAGGATTACGTCATCGCGCCGGAGTACGTCGACGCAGCCCGGCTCTCAGAAGAGACCGGGCTTTCGCTGCCCAGGGTATATTCCGACACCCGAGCCGCCTATACGAGTAGCCGTCAGCAACGTGGAGGCTTCAGGGCACAGGCATCAGGCAACAGCAAAACCTGAAACCTGATGCCTGATACTCACAGCAAAAAGGGCCGGGAGTTCCGCCCGGCCCCACGCGTGTTCCTTATTTCGTTCTCAGGCGGGCGTGACGTTGATTGCCTGCAGGCCTTTCTTGCCCTGGGAGGACTCGAAGGTTACGTGGGCCCCCTCTTCCAGGGATTTGAACCCGCTCCCCTCTATACTGGAGTAGTGCACGAAGAGATCCTCCCCACCCTCATCCGGGGTGATGAAGCCGTAGCCCTTCTCGTCGCTAAACAATTTTACCGTTCCTTGGGCCATGCCGTCTGCGCCCACCTTTCTCTTCTGGACTGGAGGCCGATCGCCGAGGTCCGTCTCGCTTGAACGGTATCTGCCGGTTCGGCGCTCTCCCGGCTTACGCACCGCACTCTAGTACAGAGTCTCGCGGCTTTCACGTGAGCTCAGGCGCCTATTCGGGGAAATCGGTCTCGAGCAGCGCGGCGCAGTCTTCGTAGATGGCCGCCGCCCCGGCCTCTCTCAAATCTTCTGCATCAAAGGCCCCGCCGGAGAGGACCGCGACGGTCCGGATGCCGGCGCCCTCGGCGGATTCGACATCCCAGATGGCGTCACCCACGGCAACGGTCTCCTCGGGGTATACACCGGCCCGTTCGAGCGCTTCTCTGAAAATGTCGGGGGCGGGCTTCGGGTTCTCGACGGCGCTGGAGTTGACGACCCCGTCGATGTTGCCCTCGGCCTCCAGCTCCTGCATGTGGTGCTCTAGCTCTTCGTCCTTGGCGCTGGTGACGAACCAGACCTCGTAGCCGCGCTCCTTGAGGGAGGAGATCAGTTCCTTCGCGCCCGGGAGCGGGTGGCCGTGCTCCTGCAACTCGCCGTAGATCTCGCTGTGCAATTCTTCGATCTTCTCTACGGTCTCTTCGTCGTCCACGAACTCGCGGATCAACAGGCCCGAGCCTTTTCCGATCTCCTTGTGGATCTTGACCCTCGGTATCCTGTATCCCGTCTCCTCGAACGCCCGCGCCCACGCCTCGGTGTGCAGGTAGTTGGTGTCCATCAACGTCCCGTCGACGTCCAGAACCACGACCTTCGCCATGAAACCCCCTTTCGTGCCTTAGAATAGAGCCATGGAAGACTTGAGAGAGGTTCCCCACAACACCGGAAGATCAAACAGCCCCGAAGGCTACACCGCCATGAGAGAGGCCGCCGCCGTCATGGATCGTCCGGAAAGATCGGTCCTGCGCCTCACCGGCAAGGACCCCGTCGGGATGCTTAACGCCGTCCTAACCAACGAGGTCCCCAAAGGGGAGAGCCGCGGGGTCTATGCTATGCTCCTGAACCCCAAGGGCCGCGTCCAGACCGACCTGCGCGTCGTGAAGGCCGGCGAGGGCATCCTCATCGACACCGAACCGGAAGGTGCCGAGGCGGCGCGTGAGATCCTGGGTCGCTACGCGCCGTTCTCGCGCGTGAAGAACGAAGACCTCTCGGGCTCGTGGTCGGTGCTCGGCCTCTACGGTCCGGATGCCCGAGCGTTGCTCGGTGGCCTTGAAGCGACAGAGCACGCGTCCGCCGAAGTGGAGATCGGCGACCTTACGCTGCTCGCCGTGGGCGTAACTCTTCCCGTCCCCGGGTACGACCTGATCGGGCCTGCAGACGACCTCGCCGCGGCCCGCGAGCGCCTGATCGAGCTTGGTGCCGTCCTCGTCGGCCGCCGGGCCTACGAGACCGCCCGCATCGAGGCCGGCATTCCCCGCTTCGGCGCGGACATCACGCCCGAGAATTTCCCCGGCGAGACCGGTACCCTCGCCCGCGCCGTGAGTTTCCAGAAAGGCTGCTACCCTGGCCAGGAGACCGTCGCCCGGATGCGCTACCGCGGGCACCCGAACAAGGTTCTCCACCGCCTCATTATCGAGGATTCGGAAGTGCAGGCCGGTGCGCAGATCCTCCAGGACGTTAAGACCGTCGGCGCCGTCACCAGCGTCGCCCCGCTGCCCGTGGACGGCCGGGTTCTGGCGCTGGGCTACCTATCGCGTGGCGCGGATACCGGAGGGTCTCTTAGATCCGGTAACGCCGGGATCAGGGTCCTCGGAGCTACCTTGTGAACCCGCCGGAGGAGTGCGCGAGCATCGAGGACGTGCGCCTGGGCATCGACGCGCTGGACCGGGAAGTCGTCGCCCTGCTCGGACGCCGCGCCCGCTACGTCGAGGCCGCTGCCCGCTTCAAGACCAGCGAAGAGAGCGTCCACTCCCCCGAACGTCGCAAGGCGATGCTCGAAGCGCGCCGCCGATGGGCCCACGAGGAAGGGTTGAGCCCAGAGGTCATCGAAGAGGTGTACGAGACCCTGGTCTCCTACTTCGTGAGCCGCGAGATGGACCGCTGGCGGAACACCCCGTCTTAACGAGAACTGTTCCCGATAACCCTTCGTGGCGGTAGCGTTTAGGTGTTACAAGCATGTCGCTGGGACGCGTCCTGACAACGGCTCGCAGGAGACGTTTTGGTCGTGTGATCTTGGTCACTAATCCTGCATAAAAAGCCAGGTTTCTCGGATATTAGGAAAAATTCTTGATCGTGATCTCTTTACGTTGTTAGGGTGTAGGTGCTGTGGTTTAATGGTTTTGCTGTAGCAAAGTTTTCACATGGGCGAACGGCAGGGGTTCGATGCTTAAGATAGAGAACTTGAGGGCGGAGATCGACGGGCAGGAGATCGTCAAGGGCCTCGATCTTGAGGTCGGCAAGGGCGAGATCCACGCGATCATGGGCCCAAACGGCTCTGGAAAGAGCACGCTCGCGAACGTCCTCATGGGTCATCCCCGCTACGAGGTAATGGGCGGCTCTATCACGTTTCAGGGTGAGGACGTTTTGGAGATGGAGCCGGACGAGCGGGCCAAGCTCGGTATGTTCCTGGCGTTCCAGTATCCGAGCGAGGTACCAGGGGTCTCCGTGGCCAACTTTCTCAGGACGGCCGTCAACTCCGTGCGCGATGAGGAGCTCTCGCCGATGGAGATGTTCCGGCTCATCCAGGACAAGATGAAGGTCATGCAGATGGATCCCAAGTTCGCCGAGCGGTATTTGAACGAGGGCTTCTCCGGAGGCGAGAAGAAGCGCAACGAGATATTGCAGATGCTCATGCTCGAGCCGAAGCTCGCCATCATGGACGAGACCGACTCGGGGCTGGACATCGACGCTTTGCAGGTCGTGTCCAAGGGCGTCAACGAGCTCAGGGGTCCTGAGTTCTCCGCGGTGATCATCACTCACTACCAGAGGATCCTGAGGTACATCGAGCCGGATCATGTCCACGTCATGCTGGACGGGAGGCTCGTGACTAGCGGCGGCAAGGAGCTGGCGCTGGACCTCGAGGACAAGGGCTACGACTGGGTACGCCAGGAGTTCGGCTCCGCGGCGCAGAGCTAGGGAAGGGACAGCACATGCCAGAAGACAGGACCATCCAGGAGCTCGGGCTCGACGAGTACAAATTCGGATTTCACGATCCGGAGGAGTACTTCTTTAAGAGCCCGAGAAAAGGTATCGACCCGGAGATCGTCGCCATGATCTCCAAGCATAAGAAAGAACCTGAGTGGATGCTCGAGTACCGGCTCAAGGCTCTGGAGTCGTTCCTCTCGAAGCCGACCCCGCAGTGGGGTGGCGATCTGAGCGAGCTGGACTTCGAGGAGATCTACTACTACATCCGACCCATGGAGAACCAGGGTCGCTCCTGGGACGACGTGCCCGACGACATCAAGAACACCTTCGAGCGCCTCGGCATCCCCCAAGCCGAGCGCGAGTCGCTCGCCGGGGTCGGCGCCCAGTACGAGTCCGAGGTCGTCTACCACTCGCTCAAGGAGGAGTGGGAGAAGAGCGGCGTCGTGTTTATGGATATGGACTCGGGCCTGCGCGAGCACGAAGACCTCGTGCGCGAGCACTTCGGGACCATCATCCCGGCCGACGACAACAAGTTTTCGGCATTGAATAGCGCGGTGTGGTCGGGCGGCTCGTTCGTGTACGTCCCGCCCGGGGTCCACATCGACATCCCGCTGCAGGCTTACTTCCGCATCAACGCGGAGAACATGGGCCAGTTCGAGCGGACGCTCATCATCGCCGACGAGGGCTCCTACGTGCACTACATCGAGGGCTGCACAGCCCCGACGTACACCACGAACTCGCTCCACTCGGCGGTCGTCGAGCTCATAGCGAAGCCGAACGCCCGCATCAGGTACTCGACCATCCAGAACTGGTCGCACAACACCTACAACCTGGTCACTAAGCGAGCGGTCGCCTACGAGAACGCTACCGTGGAGTGGGTGGACGGGAACCTGGGCTCCAAGCTCACGATGAAGTACCCGGCCGTCTACCTGATGGGCGAGGGCGCGCGAGGCGAGATCCTTTCGGTCGCCTACGCCGGCGATGGGCAGCACCAGGACGCGGGCGGCAAGGTCGTCCACGCCGCTCCCAACACGTCCAGCCTCATCACCTCCAAGTCCATCTCCAAGGGGACCGGCAGGAGCACTTACCGCGGGCTCCTCAAGGTGCATGAGGGTGCGGTCAACTCCAAGAGTCGGGTCGAGTGCGACGCCTTGTTGCTCGACGAGAACGCGCGGACGGACACGTACCCGTACATCGAGATCGAGGAGAAAAAGGTCAACACCGAGCACGAGGCTACGGTCTCGAAGGTCGGGGAGGACCAGCTCTTCTACCTGATGAGCCGCGGGCTCTCCGAGGAAGAGGCGATGGCTATGGTCGTCAACGGCTTTATCGAGCCGATAGCCAAGGAGCTTCCGCTTGAGTACGCCATCGAGCTTAACCGCCTGATCCAGCTGGAGATGGAAGGCTCTGTCGGCTAGTCGTCGCGACTTGTAGCGCGCAGGACGGTTTCGTGGGGCGGGCTCTTCTGGGGCCCGCCCTTTTTCGACGAAAGGTGATATATGAGCGCGAACGGCGTGCCAGAGGTTTTGAGAAGCAAGGGCATGAGCGAGGGGACCGTAAAAGCCCTCTCGTCGCTAAAGGGGGAGCCTAACTGGCTCACCGAGAAGCGCCTGGAGGCGTGGCGGGGCTTCGAGAGCCTCCCTATGCCAACCCTGCGCGATGAGGCGTGGCGCTACACGGACATCTCCGACGTCAGGATAGAGGACTTCCTCCCCTACGCCTCCAGCCCGGACGTGAAGAGCGAGGAAGACCTGCCCGACGCCGTGCGTAGGCTCATACGGGAGGGCGAGGAGAACTCCGCCCTGCTCGTGCAGCACAACTCCGAGACGACGTTCAGCCGCGTGGACGAGGAGCTAGCCCGCAAGGGCGTCGTCTTCACCGACCTTCACACCGCGCTGGCCGACCACGAGGAGTTGGTTAAAGAGAAGCTCTTCGGGCTCGTACCTGGAGACTACGACAAGTTCGCCGCTCTCTCCGCTGCGGCGTTCGCCGGGGGGTCGTTCCTCTACGTGCCACGTGGGGTGGCGGTAGAGGTGCCGATCCAGAGCTATCGCTGGCTCGACGTGGTCGGCTCCATCATGCCGCGCACGCTAGTCATAGTCGAGGAGGGCGCGAGCGTGGCATACATCGACGAGTATGCCTCGGCAGACGGTGAGGACCCAGCGTTCTCCAACGGGGCGGTCGAGCTGTACGTGGGCGAGGGGGCTTCCTTACGCTACGTATCGTTGCAGAATTGGGAGCGGAACGTGCTCCACTTCAACACCATCCGTTCGCAGACGGAGAAGGACGCGACGATCAGGAGCCTCGTTGTCTCTTTCGGCTCCCAGCTCAGCCGCACCAATATCGAGGCGGGCTTGAGCGCATCCGGCGGCGACTCGGAGATGCTCGGCCTCTACTTCGCCGACCAGAACCAGGTCCTCGACCACCACACCCTGCAGGACCACATCGCCCCGAACGCCCACTCCGACCTGCTGTACAAGGGCGCTTTGCGGGACGAGTCCATAGCGGTCTTCTCCGGCCTCATCCGGGTGGAGCCGGGGGCGCAGAAGACGGACGCTTACCAGACGAACCGTAACCTCATTCTAGGTACGGACGACGCGTTCGCGGTTAGTTTGCCGAACCTGGAGATCATGGCCGACGACGTGAAGTGCTCACACGGCTCGACGACGGGGCAGGTGGACGAGACGGACCTGTTCTATTTGATGAGCCGGGGCATCCCGCGCCGCGAGGCCGAGAAGCTCGTGGTGTTCGGCTTTTTCGGGGAGATAACCAGCAGGATCCCCCTGAAGGGCCTCAAGGAGAAGCTCGACCGGGCGATAGAGGGCAAGATTGGGCTCGGCTTCGAGGAGCGGGTGGCCTAAAGAACATGGTGGGGTTTCACAAGCTGGCGGTTGCGGGCGAGGTGGCCCCCGGCGAGATCAAACAGTACCGAGTCGAGGACCGGTTCGTGGCCCTGTGCAACGTCGACGGAGAGTTTCACGCCTTCGAGGACGTCTGTACCCACCAATTCACGCACCTGAGCGATGGCGAGTTCGAGGGGTCGGAAGTGAGATGCCCCCTCCACGGCGCGAGGTTCGACGTAAAGACCGGCGCGGCCAAGAGCCTGCCCGCCGTGAAGCCCGTCCCGAAGCACGAGGTAAAGGTCGAGGACGGTACCGTCTACGTCGCGCTCAACCCCAAGCGGGTCAAGCTGGGCGGAGGAAGGGGCCGCAGGAGAGCATAGTCGAGGAGGACTCTCCTTGACTTTGCTCTAATCCAGCGAGACGGCCCGCGCCGAGAAGGCTTGCGACCGGACCGTCTCAAATCGCGTGGTTATCGCCCTTTCGGTCCGGCCACTAGGAGCTTCGAACATGTTCAGCTCTACCTCCATGCACTCCCCTAAGAGGCGCGGTCCACGCCCCGGCCGCCGCCCCGTTCACCAGCATCACGCCGAGGGCGTCCCGGCAGGGGTGTAGACGCGTTCTTGCGTGTCGGGGTGGACGAGGCGTAGGCGCCCGTCGTACGCGTAGCCTATCGTGTAACAGTCCCACTTCGGGAGCAGGTCCACGGCGTCTGGCCCGGGGGCTTGCGCCGCCTCGATAACCTTCAAGGTCCCCGGCAGGCAGTAGGTAGCCCGCCGTGCAGCTCGACGGTCTCGACCGTGGAGAGCGCAGCGGAGGCGCGTCCCGTCAACACCTGGCCCACCGCCGGAAGTCCTCAGGGCGCGGGACCGAAGGCACGCAGGTACTCTCCCGCGAGCCAGGCGAGGGCTTCGTCGGTAGCCGTGTGGGTAGATTCGCTCGGGCCATGATCGCCGACGATGCCGACGCGGACGGCATTCGCCGTTCCGTCCTCCTTCGTGTCGGAGCGCGAAGACCACGGAGAATCAGTAGGTACACCGGCATCCGTGGATGCCGGCTGGCCCCTGATACAATCCCTGCCAGGGTGATGCAGAGCTTCTACAAAGAGATAGTCCTCGACCACTTCCAGAGGCCGCGCAACCGCGACGAGATCGAGGGCGCGCATATAGAGGAGCACCTCAACAACCCCCTGTGCGGCGACGAGGTGACGGTCTACGCGAACCTCCGCGACGGCAAGGTAGAAAGGGTCAGCTTCACAGGACGCGGCTGCTCCATCTCCCAGGCTTCGGCCTCCATGCTCACCGAACACCTCGAAGGCAAGAGCCGCGAAGGAGCCGCGACGCTAATAGAAGCCTTTCTTGAGATGATGCGGACGGAAGAGAACCCAGAGATGGGAGAGCTGGCGGCGCTCAAGGGCATCATTCAAGCCCCGAACCGCATCCGGTGCGCCACACTCGCCTGGGATGCCTTCAAGCGGGGCCTCGCCGGGCCGTAGGCCGGCCTCCGCTTTACCCTTCTAGTCTCCCTCCACGTGGTGCGTGCGACCCTCTGCTTCCCTACGCTCCGGTCTCTGGGGGCGGCGCTTTAGCAGCCCGCTTGTCTGGCTGCTCCGCTTCACCGAGACCCTCGCCACGACGGTCAGAAGCCTACCGACGATGCCAGGCTCGCCGAAGATGTAGAAGACGTTAAATAGCTTGCCGGCCGCCGGGGAGGGGGCGAGGTCACCGTGCCCGACCGTGGTGAGCGTGATGGCGCTGAAGTAGTAGGTGTCAAGCATGCTTCAGCAGTCCTTCTCACTGTAGAAGATAGTCTCGCCAGTGAGCGTTGCGCCGGCTAGGAGGAAGAGAGTTCGGAACTCAGGGTTCCGCAGGGACCTCTTGACGGCCCGGGCGAACCGAGCGGCACCAGAGCTACGACGAGCAGGATCAAGACCGCCACACCCACGAAACCCATCATCTCTGTTCCTTCCACTCGTGCCCCCGTTGCGGGGAGGTGCGGTGAAAGCGCCCACGAATCTCGCGCCAAGTGTCAAGACCGCGACGAGCCGAAGCGGGGGAGCGCGTACGTCATGCTTCCGGAGATTCGAGTGGTAGCTGACGCTGACCCGCCGTGCGCGGGACCCACTCTGATAGAGGATTCGTGTTCTTGGTTCATTAGATCTCTCCGATGGAGTTTTTCGAGGCTCTTGCATGCCCGCGTAGATCCCGGCGTGCCCGCGATCCCTGCGGCACGTTCCCACGACGCCGTCATGAAAGGTAGCCGGATGTTAGAGGCTAGCTACCGCCGACCACCCCCACTGTCGCTGGGACCTGAAGTTCGCCCGCGGCTGCGCGACGGGCTCGGGGGGTGGTAACATGTTGCGTTTGTGCTCTTCGGGCGCGGGGCATAGAGTCGAGAAACCGACGGGTCGTAGGGTGCAAGCACAGGAGGGTCATGAGTCCCGTAGCTATAGTGACCGCCTCGGATTCGGGGATTGGGCAGGAATCAGCGAAGGAGTTGGCCGAGAACGGCTTTGACGTAGGCATCACCTACAACAGGGACGAAGCGGGGGCGAACGAGACCCTGCAGGCCGTACGGGCCGCGGGCCGCAGGGGCGAGGTCAGGCACATGAACCTCACGGAGCTGCCCGGGGCGGCCAGGGCGATCGACGAGCTGGCCGACTCTTTGGGCGGCGTGAACGTGCTGGTGAACAACGCGGGCTCGGGGGACCCAACCGGTGACTTTCTGAAACTCTCTTACGAGGAGTGGACAGAGATAATAAGCATCAACCTGTCCGGGGCTTTTCTGTGCGCACAGGCGGCGGCCCGCAGGATGGTCGAAGTTGGGAACGGCGGCAGGATCGTCAACATCACTTCCGTCCACGAGCACGTGCCGCGCGTCGGCGCGTCAGCGTACTGCTCCTCCAAGGGTGGTCTGGGCATGCTAACGAAGGTCATGGCGATGGAGCTGGCCGAGTACGGTATCCTGGTCAACGCGGTCGGGCCGGGTGAGATTTCTACGCCCATGACCGGCGCCGAGGACGAGGATCCCATGACCATCGAACGCCCCAACCTGCCGCTCGGACGCCCCGGGCACGCCCGCGAGATCGCCTCCTGGGTCGCCTTTCTCGCCTCCGACAAAGCGTCCTACGCCACCGGAGCCTCGATCGTCGTGGACGGAGGCCTAACCCTCATGGCGGCGGAACTGTCGAGCTAACCGGCCTTTACCTGATAGCCTGCGAGCCACCCGGCTGAGTCGGCAAGGTGTTATCCTTCCCCGGCAAACAGGGAAAGGAGCATGTTTTGGACCGCGAAGATCGGGCCCGCGGGCTGGTCGATGACTTCCGGAGGGGTTACCTGACGCGCAGAGGATTCCTGGCGAAGGCGGCCGCACTCGGGCTGACGGCCGCCGGCGCCGCGGGGCTGCTCGCCGCGCCCAGGGTGCAGAGGACCGCCACCGCACAGGATTCTCCAAAGGTTACCCCAAAAGAGTGGGAGAAGGGCAAGGGGTGGGGCTGGGTCTGGGACGACGACGACCAGCTAGGTAACCTCAACGAGCTCAGCCCGGAGCTGACGATGAAGGCGCTCTCGCTCGTCAAGGAGGGCAAGACCTACGACCTGGGCCTCACGTACAAGCGCAGCAGCTACAGGTTCGCCGGTCACAACCCGGGGGAGATCATCTCTTTCCGTACGCCGACCGGGATGCTCAACCAGAAAGATCTTTCCCAGGTGCGGAGCGAGGAGGACAACTCGCTGAACACGACGTTCACCAGCAACGCCCTGTTCATCAGCGACAACGTCGCCACCCAGATAGATACCTTTGGCCACATCTACGAGGGCGACCCCCCGCATGCCTATAACGGCTACCGTTACAGCGACATCCAGAGCGACTGGGGGCTATTGAAGCTGGGCGCTGAGACCATCCCCCCGATCATAGCTCCCGCCACGATGATCGACGTCGCCTAGAGCGCGGGCGAAGACCCGCTACCCGAGAGCTACGCCATAGGGCCGGACCGGCTCCAGAAGGCTTTAGACGAGCAGGGCGTAGACATAGACCCCCTGGACGTCGTGCTCGTGCGCACCGGGACGGCGGGGGTGTGGATGAAGGGCCGCGGCGTAGGTGCGAATGAGGAAGAGATGGCCAAGGTCGACACGGCGGGGCTCACGGTCTCGGGGGCTAAGTGGCTAGTGGAGGAGAAAGGCGCCCTGGCCGTCGGCACGGATACCTCTGGGATCGAGGTGCTCCCGCCCAAGGAGCAGCTCGACGACGGGACCAGCTTCAACCCGGTCCACGTCTACCTGCTCGTGCGTCAGGGCGTCCACATCCTCGAGTATCAGAACCAGGAAGGGCTGGCGAAAGACGAGGTTTACAAGTTTGCATACATACTGGGGGTCAACAAGATCGAGGGCACGTCCGCTGGCACCGTGCAACGTCCGATAGGGCTCGTGTAAAGCTGACGTGACGCCTGTAGCCTGAAAACCTCTAAAAGAGCCTCTCGCCGGGTCCGTGGGCGAGGTCGTCGAGGTTGTAGACGAGGTCCCTTGCCGACGCTTCGAAGAAGGTGCGGTTGCGGTGGGCGAACGGGAGCCACTCCTCGTAGCGGGCGTAGGCTTCTTGCGGATCGGACGGGCCTTGGAGGCGGGTGAGGTCGTGCATAGAGGCGTTTATCTGTAGGAACTGACCTAACCAGGCCTCGGAGGGCTCCTCGCCACGCTCCAGGGCGGCCTCGAAAGTCTCGAACGGGACGGGGTCGGGCGGCACTCCCAGGCGCTCGGAGAGGAAACGCTCGTCCAGGTAAGCGACGATGTCCTCTAGGCCGGTAATGAGGGTGGGCAGCCACGGGGTCTGGCTACCCGGGTGTCCTTTCGGGAGCCCCCAGCGCAGGGCGCCGGCCATGCCCCCGATCATGCGGAAGGTGTATGGCAGGGAGCGGTAGGCGCGGCGGCTGTGGTAGTAGTAGACGATTGGGTAGCGTCTTAGCCCCTCGTAGATCTCCACCAGACCACGGTGGAGCTGCATCATGTGGGTCTCGAGGCCCCGGTGCTCACCGTCGGGGAAGTGCGGGGTCAGGATGCTCAACGGGTCGCTCGTGTCCTGGGCCTGGTGGTAGAGACCGGCGGAGAGGACGCCAAGCTGCTGGAGCACGCCGTAGATTCCCAGTACGTAGGTGATCGCGAGGGTGAGGATGCCAAATCCCGTCAGGGCCTCCGAGACGGCGAACAACTGGTAGAACCCGCTTGTCGGCGTAACGTCGCCAAGACCCAGAGTGGATATGGTGATCCCGCTGAAGTACAGCGCTTCTACAAAGGATGGTTCGAGGCGCGGAACGGAGAGGGAGAAGTCCCCACTCTTCAAGCCGGCGTATTAGATCATAGCGTAGCCCATGGAGACCAGCAGGATCCAGACGACTATAGTGACCGGGACCATTAGCGGGGCCACCATCGAGAGGCCGAAGGCCCGGTACGTTTGGGGCAACGGCCTGGTGATGAAGCACACGGCGTCGAACAGGCGGTGGTACAGGCGGCTGGAGAGAAATCCGAAGCCGTCGTAGTGGAGCACCGTGAAGAACACGTCCCCGATTCCTATCAGGATCAATAGAACGCCAGCGGGTGCGAGAAGCCAATCCATAGACCGCTAAAAACCAGACCACACCACGGGCGGCGGCTAGCCCGGGCTAGCCTGGGCTAGCCGAGTACCCAAGTGTCCTTCATCTTGCCGCCGCTGGAGATGTTGACCAGCTTGCTGCCGGGCGCGGCGACCCGCGTCATGGCGCCGGGCACGACCTCGACGCTCTGCTCGTCCGGGGCGAGGGCGTGGATACGGTAGTCGGCGTGGGAGTCGCGCAGGAGGAACCCCGCTTTTTCTGTCTCGCACAGGACGTGGGTGGAGAAATCTATCATCTCTTGGGCCACGTACTCTATGGGATTATCCTCGACCGCTCGGCGAAATTTCTCGACGTCTTCTTTGGACTCCTGCGCGGCGATGAGTACGTCCTTGCCACCCCAGCCGCTGCGGCTCTTTACGACCAGCTCCTCGAAGTGATCCATGACGTAGCGTCGGTCCTCTTCGACGGCTAGGGAGTAGGTCCCGACGTTGTTCAGCGACGGCTCCTCGCCGAGGTAGGTCCGGATCATCTCCGGTATAAAGGGGTAGACGCCCTTGTCGTCGGCGATGCCGAGGTTGGGGGCGAAAACGGCGTGTACCAGGCCCCGCAACTGGGACTCTACGAGGCCGGGGATGTCATCGTAGATCCTGCCGTCCTCGATGCGCTCATAGACGACGTCTATCTGGCGACCGCTCCCCTTGTGGACGAGCCGCCCATCGCGGTCGAGCTCGACCTCGTGGCGCTCGGCCAGGATCGCATCCAGCTCCCTGGCGAAGACCTTGTGGTCGAGGTAGTACTGGTCGTCGGGGCCGGTGGAGAGGATGGCGAGCGTCGGATCGTTGACGGGTGCGGCGGCCCGCAGGACCTCTCCGAAGCGTTCCATCAGCCCGTTGAGCGTTCGCACCCCGAGCGCCGCGTAGGACTCCGGGAGCACCTCGACGGTCCTGGCCCTGAGCAGACCCATCGGCTCCATGCCGACCGGCATCTTGGCGTTGTCCTCGATGACCAGGTACTCCCAGCCGTCTGCACTCTCGACGGCGACTATATCGAAGCCCATCTGACGGTTCGGCACGCTCCCGAAGCGGGTGGGGATGGAGGAGTCATAGAGCGTGCTGCTCTCGATCACCGCCCGGGGTACTATATCCTGCTCTCCGGCCTCCAGGCGCCTGAGCCACTCGTTGATCGCGAGCATCCGCTGCGCCAGGCCCCGCTCCAAAACGCCCCAGTCAGCGGCTGGCACGACGCGTGGCACATAATCGATGTGATGGGCGCTCTCCTCACCCCGGATACCGAGCCCCCGCTGCTTCTCGACTATTCGTTTGTCCGCCTGGCGTACCCTCCGGTCCCATTCCTCCGGTCCCAGGCGCTTCATCTCCCGCAGCACCGGACGGTAATGGGGGAATGGTTCTCCGTCAGGCCCGAACACCTCGTTGGGGCAGGAAGATCCGCGCTCGAACCTCACGAGTGGCACTCCGCGCTCATGGGCCGAAGCATAAAGGGTCGGGGCAGGCGGCGCTTCGGCCCACAGGCCAAAACGTCGGCGTACGTGCTAGTTCACCCGAAGATCCCGACGAGGACGCACGGGGAGCCAAGGAGGAAGGAGAGCGAGAAGGTGATGGCGAAGAAAACGTTCTCGTCTGAGGTGTAAGAGTAAAGACGCTTGTAGTGGAACATTAAAAGGGCTGAGGGGATAGCTATTCCAGTCATCAGGACGGCCGTCACGCGGACGGTATTGAGCGGTCCGAGACGTCCAAAGACGCCCTCGGAGTTGAGGAGCAAGAGCCCATACCAGTCCGCGGTCAACATAAGGGAGAGGCCGAAGACGGCCAGAAGCGTGTAGAACACGCGGTTGGAGAAAAGCGGTCCTTTGGCCGGCGCCTCATAGGCTTTATCCGCAGGTTCGTCGAACAGCGTCTTGGGCGGATCGCGGAAGAGCTTCGGCGGTTTCCTGGGCGGCTTCATGAGGCCCATAATGGTAACGCACGGGGTCCAATAG
Source organism: Rubrobacter sp. (assembly GCA_035641035.1). Lineage (GTDB taxonomy): Bacteria > Actinomycetota > Rubrobacteria > Rubrobacterales > Rubrobacteraceae > Rubrobacter_D. The sequence continues at coordinate 18,477 of DASQVA010000198.1, forward strand.
CTTCTGTCTTCAAGAACGCAAGAAACCGCCTTCGGAGTGGATGATCTGGCCGCTGATCCAGGCCGCCTCGTCTGTCGCCAAGATAGCGACGAGCCTCGCTGCGTCTTCGGGCTCGCCTACCCTCCCAAACGGCGACTTCGCCGCCAGCTCGCGTTTGAACTCATCCGTCATCCAGCCGGTATCCGTGGGGCCCGGGTTGACGGCGTTCACGGTTATACCCTTGTGCCCGACCTCCGCTGCGAGCGTCCAGGTGAGCGCCTCGATGGCGCCTTTGGAGGCGGCGTAGGCGAGCTCCCCGACCATGGGTCCGAGCGATTGGCCGGAGCTGAGGTTCAGGATCCTACCCCCCGGGCCGCCCAGATACCGCCGCGCGAAGTGGACGCCTAGAAGCGCCGTGGCCCGCACGTTGACGGCGTGGTGGGCGTCGAGGGCCTCCGCATCCAGCGCCTCGAAGCCGTCTCGGACCGAGTGGGCGGCGGCGTTGACGAGGATGGAGGGCGGGCCGAGAAATTCGGTCGTCGCGTCGAGCAGTCGCTCCGGAGAATCCGGCCTCGAGAGGTCGATCTCCACCCCTTCGGCCCGGACGCCCGTAGCGCGCAGCTCTTCGAGCAACGCCTCCGGCTCGTCCTCGTCCGACGCCATCGGCGCGGCGCGGTCGTAGTCTTTCCAGTGAGAGAAGAAGACGTCGGCGCCCCGTGCGGCGAGCGCCCGGCAGATCGCGGACCCTATCCCCCTCCGACGCCCCACGCCGGTGACGAGCGCCACGCGACCGCGCAGGTCTGTGGTCGCGGCTGCCGGGTCGGATGAGTGTTGAATGCGGTCGCCCACCAGGGAAGATCTGGCATCGGACATGGGTTCCTCCAAGTAGCGCCCGTCGGACGGGCTACGGTGGTAGGTCGCGG
>DASQVA010000199.1:0-6522 GCA_035641035.1 Rubrobacter sp.
AAGATCCCTTCGACTTGATAACCTGTGCCCCTCCCTGAGACTTGCCCGAATCTCCCGCTCCCGTGAGGGTCAAGAGCCGGGACATTGCCAACTTCGCCTTGACGTCCGGCATCTCGCGCTCCCTGCCGACGAAGCTGCTCCGTGCCGCGTCGGGATTCTTTACACCAGCAGACCAACCCACGCGAACGACGGCGAACATGCAGAATAATAGGGCGGATACCCCGGCACGAATCGAAATCTGCCGACTAGCAGAGAATAATGCGTTCGGTTGGATGCAGTCGTGCTAAAGAATGCGCGTCCGCCGAATCACCTCCAACGCTTCTTCCGCACAACCCCAAGAAAGCGTAACCCCGGCGCCGCCGTGCCCATAGTTGTGGATGCACAAGCCATCGCCTGGAAGGAGCTCGGCTTCTAGACGGATCGTTGGGCGGCCCGGCCGCAGGCCCACCTTATATTCCAACACTTGCACACCTGAAAGCCGTTCCTCAAGCGCCACGCAGCGGCGCATGATTTCCGTCGCCACCTCCGGGTTCGGCTCAGTATCCCACTCTCCTTCTTCGGCCGTGCCACCTAGAATGCAGTCATCAGAACGAGGCACGATGTACGTTAAGCCCTCGGGATTATTCGCGTCCAACACACACCTGTCGAGGCCGGGGTTGCGAACACGGACGATTTGTCCACGAATCGGCGTCATCTGATGGTCGCCGACGAGCTCGCGGGCGCCGAGCCCCGTACAGTTAACCACCAGCTGACTTGTCCCGGCCGCCTCCTCCAAGGAACTCACTACAGCCCGCTCGACGAGCCCCCCAGCAGCGGTAAACCGCTCCAACAGGTAGCGCAGGTAGATCGGCATCTCTATCACCGGCTGGTTAAAGACGTATCCGTCGCGGTAACCAGGGGGCAGCTCGTCTCCGCCACACCGCCTTAGCCACCGCACCGCACTCCCCCACCAAGGATCCGATAGCGTAGCCTGCGAGAGCTCTATGCCTTCGCGCATGTGGACACCGCACTGCGGGTCGCCTGCTAGATCCTCGAAGACTGTATAGGTCCGGCTTCCCCAGCCGAGCACTTTATCTTCGGGGTAAGCTCTATAGGGGTACCATGTCGCGGCAGCGACGATCGACGTGGACTCCTCGGGCAGGTTAGCAGTCCAAATCTCCACGCTCAAACCAGCCTCTTGCAGGCGGACGGCCGTCGACAAGCCGATCACACCACAACCGATTACTAGTGCGTCCACATGAAATGCCCTTCTGCTTCAACCACTACCTTGCAACTAACGGCAAGATTTTTGCGCCTCACCGAATCCCAAACAAAAGTAACATCTATCGGCTAGTGACGGCGGTGATGCCGGTGACTCGAGAGTCAAAGCCCAAAGGTGTCTCAGACACCTACGAGGAATGTTGAACACCTGCCAAACAAGAGTAAGTCGCCGCGCCAATAAGAGGAGTGCCAGCATGTGTAAGTAGGAAGAGTCGCTCGGTTACTCGGGAAGGTTCTGCATCTATGAAGACTCGGCTTCATGCCGACCTTCACCTGTTGGCGCAAGCTCCAAGGGAAGCCCAGCAATTCGCGCAGCAACCGTGCAGCAACCCGAGTAAAGCTCCTGAGGTGCCGGAAATGTGTCAACGCAGAAATATAGCCATTTGCAGGAATTCTGCAATCTCAAGAAACCTCCAGCAATCTATCGTACTGCCTTCACTCGGCAGGGGTCGCTGATTCGATAGGTCTTCGCCCATCTGTCAAGGGTGGTGTTTTGCGAGGAAAAGTCGTTCCGATGAAGGAATCGAGCGAGGACCTCGGTCCCTTATACACCCCTAGCAAGGTACGGATCGCACTACTCAGGGGGCTTCCCCGCGGCCCCGATCAGGCGATGCACAACCTCTGGCAGCCTGCGAGGGTCGTCCACGACGTGGCTGCGATCGAGGAGGTCGGCGTCGTCGCGGAACTTCTGGCGGGTGAGCCTGGTCGTAACGGCGATGACTTCCGCCCCCGCCGAAAGCGCTCCGCTGACCCCCGCAGGGGAGTCCTCGATCGCCAAGCACTCCCCCGGCTGAACCCCCAGCTCCCGCGTCGCCAGAAGGTGCATCTTGGGGTCGGGTTTGCCGTGCTCGACGTCGTCGCGGGTAACGACTACGTCGAACTCGTCCGCCAGCCCCAGGATGCCGAGCACGCGAAGTGCCTGCTCGCGGTGGGATTGGGTGGCGAGGGCTGTCGGGAAACCTTCTTCTCGAACGCTTCGGAGCAGCGCAATGTTGTGTGGGTAGCGGTGCTCTTGGATCAGTTTCGGGTCGCCGAGCATCCCCTCGTAGATGTGCAGCCTGATCTGAACGTAGGCCTGCCACGGTGTGCCCACGCTGAACTGCGCCATACGCGCCCGGGCGGCTTCCTCAATCCCGAAGCGATGCATGAGGCCGACGGCGACCTCCTGGCGCGAGAGGCCCACCAGGTCGCCGAAGGCCGCAACTACTTCTGCCTCGTTCAGGTCCGGACGCAGCTCGGTGGCGGCGCGGGCGTAGGAGAGCGCCTTGAGCTCCTCGGTTTCGACGAGCGTCCCGTCCAGGTCGAAGACGAACGCGCGGATCACGCCGGCTCCTTCCCATAGGTCGTCCTTGCCTCTCTAAAATCCTCGGAAGGCACATGCAGGTCGCCGAAAGCGAGAACCTCCATTCGGCTACCTCCTTACGATATCGGAGGTCCCGTCAACAACGTTACCTCCTGATGTTTGTAGGTCGGCAAGCACGTGAGCCAGGGAGGATGTTGCCGGGTAGAGGTCCCTGTAGAGGTCGTACAGCTTTCCGTAGAGCTCTCGGTTATCCAGATTCGGCTCGACCGTGCTGGCTATAGAATTCCATGTAGTGTCAGGAGTCAGTTGGCCACCCGCTATGCCGGCCAGCAACGCGTCGCCGTAACTGGCTCCGGCAGTCTGTTCGGGGAGTTCCTGAGGCTTGCCGGTCACGTCGGACACGATCTGGGTCCACAAGCCCCCCTTGGTGCCGCCGCCTACGGCGACGAACCTTTTGCCGTGGCCTCCAGCGTGACTCATAGCATCGAGAAGATGCTTTAGTCCGTAAGCGGTGGATTCCAGAAGAGCACGGTAGAGGTGGCCACGGCCATGGCCGAGGGTCAGACCGCACATCACGCCGCGAGCGCCAGGGTCGCTAAAAGGTGTGCGTTCACCGGCGAAGTAAGGCAACACGACGAGCGCGTCCGAGCCCGGTGGGGCGGCCGCGGCCTCTCTGGTCAGATCTTCGTAGGCGATGTCACCGGAGATCTTCTTGAGCCATGTCGTAAGCGCCCCGGACGTGGCCGTGCCTCCCGCGAGGGCGTTGGTTCCGGGATAGAGACCTGCGGTGCTCCACAGGTTTGGAGAAGAGAGCGCTCTTTCGAGGATTTCTAGGACGACCGTCGAGGTACCGTACATGATCATCACGTCCCCGGGGTGCCGTATCCCTACGCTGGTGGCCTCGGAGAACGCGTCGCCGCTACCGACGGCCACGGGTGTGCCCGCCTGCAGCCCCGTCGCCTCCGCCGCCTCGGGGGTTACCTCTCCCGCCAGCTCTCCCGGCCAGCGGAGTTCCGGCATCTTGAGTCCCGGAGCAATCTCCGTCGTCCAGTCCTCGATCCAACGGTTCCTCTCGATGCTGTATAGCGGCTCCCATAAGCTCGCTGATGGGTGATCGAGCACGTACTCGCCGGTGAGCCGGTACGCGATGAGGGTATGCGCCGTCAGCAAGTAGCGCGTGCGCTTCCACACTTCAGGTTCGGTACGCCGAAGCCAGGCTATCTTGGGGCCGGTAGACTGGCTGGTGAGAGCGTTGCCGCAGCGTTCGACGATGTTCGCGAACCCGAAAATGTCGGTTAGCTCTTCTATCTCCCTCGTAGCACGGGTGTCGATACCATAGAGGATTGCGGGCCTCAAAGGATGGCCTCCCTCGCCGGTCGCTACGAAGCAAGGGCCGATGCCGCTGACACAGACGGCAACCACCCGGCCGTCGACCTCCTCAAGGAGCCCCGCGCAAACCTCCTTGAACTCCCTCCACCACACCTCTTCGGCGTCGTGTTCTGCCCATCCGGGACGAGGTGAAGAGACGCGGTGGAAGCGCTCGGCGGAGGCGACGACCTCGCCGTCGAGACGGGCTAGTACCCCCTTGGTGCTGGAGGTTCCAACATCCAAGCCGAACAGGAGCTCGCTACCGCGCCTGTCCCTGATCATGCTCAGACCCTCCCCTTGACATCAACGTACCCCACGGCTTGTGAACCTCATCTCACGGCATTACCGCGACTTTAAGGCCTTTGCCGCTGGCGGCGGTGTCCAGAGCTTCTCCGACCGACCTCAGCGGGAAGCGGTGGGTCACCATCGATATCGCGTCGATGCGGTCCGATTCGATCAGGCGCAACGCCACCTCGTAGTCGCGGCGCTTGGAATCTGAGGCACCCGTCACTTCGAGTTCCTTGTAGTGGATCAGGTTCGCCTCCACCTCTGCCCAGCCCTTCCCCGCTAGACCGGCAAAGACGTTCACGCGACCTCCCTTACGGGTCAGCCGCAGTGCGTCGTTGACGAGTTGCGGTAGGCCAATGCATATAATGGTCGCGTCCACCCCAATTCCGCCGGTCTCCTCGTTCACGACGGATTCGAGGTCCTCGCTCATGGGGTCTGCGGTAACATGTGCCCCGAGTTTTCGAGCGAACTCTCGGCGAGATTGAGACGGTTCGCTGACGATCACCGTCCCTGCCCCGGCTAGGAGCGCGAGCTGTAGGTGGAACATCCCGATCGCGCCCGAGCCCAGAATCAAGACCGTGTCGTCGATCTCGACCCGGGTTCTGTTGTGCCCGTTGACGCAGCAGGACAGCGGCTCGGCCAGGGCCAAATACTCGAAGGGCAGATCTTCTTTGGCTGCGAACAGGTTACCCGATTCGACTCCATCGGCGGGGACGCGCACATACTCGCTCATACCCCCGCCCGCATCGTATCCCATTATCTGGGAATCGGCGCAGTTGTTCTCCATATCGCGCCGGCAGTAGTAGCACCTGCGGCACGGGATACTGGGCGCGATCGCCACCGGAGAGCCGACCTCGTAACTCTTCACCCGCCTGCCCACCTCGGCTACGCGGCCCGCGAACTCGTGGCCAAGGATCGCAGGTGGCCGGATTCCCGTCTTCTCCCCACGCAAGAAGCGCAGATCGGTTCCGCACAGGGTGTTGGCACCCACCTTGACGAGGACCTCGTCCGGCCCGATCTCCGGGATATCGACTTCTTCGACCTCCATCTCGCCCGGACCGTGAAACACAGCGGCGATCACCAACCCCTCCTCTCAAACGATCTCTGCCGTGCCACTCGGAACTCGGCCAGACCTTCTGGCTCACGCGCGTGACCTGCGAGGGCTCCCGCGGAAACCTGGCAGTCATCGACCGCCTGGGAGGACAAATCCACTATCTAACCGCGGACCTGTTATGGACGACGTCTCGGACAGCTTCCGATGTTTTGGAAGGGTCGGTAGCCTGCCAGATGTTTCTCCCGTAGATGACACCCTTTGCTCCCGCTGTCATCGCTCCTCGCGCCGATTCGATCAGGTCGTTCTCCGAATCGATCTTTGGTCCTCCGAGCACGAGCACAGGTGCCGGACAGCCCTCCACGACGGATGCCATGGTCTCGGGATCGCCCGTATACTCTGTCTTTATGGCGTCGGCTCCGAGCTCTGCGGCCATGCGGCAACCGAACGCGAGGAGGTCTGGATCACGCCGGTCGTTGATCCGGGAGCCCCACGGTACGGTTTCCACTATGAGCGGCAGTCCCGCACGATGGGCCTCACGCGCAGCTAGTGTGACGGCACGTGCATTGTCGGCGAACATCTCTCCCCGCTCGACACCGAAGACCAGGAACATAGCCACGGCCTCTGCACCGAGATTCACGGCGTCTTGCGGGGAGCACAGCATGCGGTGTTGCTCCCCCAGATACTTGAGGCGCTCGTCTAATAGGAGAAAGTCAATGCGCAGGATAGGCTCCGGTGCACCCCGGAAGGCGAATAGATGCCCGGCGCGGGAGAGCAGGCCTGGGGAGACGAAGATGCCGTCGGGATTGTAGGAAATAATACTGTCTACCGTCCCGACGGCATCTTCGGCCCCCGGCGGCACGCCGATTGCGAGCCCGTGATCGATGGCTACGATAAACGTACGACCGCTCTCTCTATTGAACAGGCGGCCTAACCTTAGCTCTGCTCCGTTCACAATATCCTGCCTTTCTCTATCGTCTTTCCTGCGACCACCCCTTGCATAAAGCGCACCCTCCTCTCCCCAAAGCCCTAGACTTCGGTCGCCGGATCTTCCGATGTTATCCCGGCACGTCCGTGGTCGACACGAACCTCATCCCTTCACCGTCCTTATCCCTTGACCGTCCCGGCGGTGAGGCCCCGGATCATGTAGCGCAGGGCGAACACCGCGATGATGAACTCTGGGATGATGGCCAGCATCACTCCAGCGGCCATCGCACCCCACTGGATCTGCTCGAAGGAGATGAACTGCAGG
>DASQVA010000200.1:0-7147 GCA_035641035.1 Rubrobacter sp.
TCTTGGAGGCAAGCGATTCTCCTCTTTTTGCCTTGTCAACGTATCGTTTGACCGAGGAGAGGCTCACTGAAAAGATGCGCGCCGCCCGGGCCTTGGATATGCCGCCTTCCACGGCGGAGACTATCCTTCGCCTTAGGTCTACCGAGTAACCGCTCATGCGAGCATGTTCTCATCGGTTCACCATCGCTGCAATATGCTGTAAGAGGCGTGCCGCCTAAAGAGCATCTGATGCCTATTCACCCGAGTGCGTGGAAGGGTTCTCGGAACTTCGCCTTGAGGGGGTTCTCGGAAGTTCCCATAGCCCCGGTCCTATACTGAGCGGCGTCTTATGTACGAAACAGGAGACTTCGTGGCGTGCCGTAGATAAGGCAGACATAATGCCCCCTGGAGGATAGACGCCTCTCCGTAATCCTGGGCCATCCGGACCGGGCGTAGCAGGAGAGCTCGGGTGGTACGACAGTGAATTTCTCGGGTGGGGCCGGGTACACCACATACACATAAAGGTCTATTGCGATCACAGCCTCGTACCCGGTCCATCGGCCTAGCCACCCGAGCAGTGCTTCGAAAGGGGGTCTCGGAACTTCGCGGCGAGCTCGTTGTACCACGGGTGCCGCTGATCGGAGTCGGGCTTCGCCTTACCCCCGCTCAGATCCCGCAGGCTTCGGGGCGGGCTCCGGCAGCGCAAAAAGGCCCGTCAGGTGCTCCACGGCCGACCTGTCGCCTTCGATCTCAACGTCCCCAGACTGGAGGGCTTCGTCGAGGTCTCTTCCCTCGTAAACGAGCGCGGCGAGCGTGTCGACGTCCGTCCCGATCCTGGCGTCGGGGTCGGACGGCGCGCCGCGGTAGACCCGGATGCTCCCGTCCTCCACTTCCAGCCCGAAGCCCTGGTCGCCGAGCGCTATCTCGTAGCTGGCCTCGAGGTCCCCGGCGGTCTCGGGATCGAACATCGTCCGGAACGACACCATGAGCCCGTCCACGCCTATCTCGTCCTCTTCGCTCCTCCACGGGGAGCGGACCCCCCAACGCCCGATGGCTTCCACCACCGCCCCGAGTTCGCTCCCCCATTCCGTGAGCTCGTACACCTTAGATGCCGACGGCGGGGGCAACGTGCGCCGACGCACCACCCCCGCCGTCTCCAGCGTCTCGAGGCGATCGGCCAGGATGTTCGTGCTGATGCCGGGCAGGCCCTCGCGCAGGTCCGTGAACCGCTTCGGCCCCAGCAGGAGCTCGCGCGCCACCAAGAGCGCCCAGCGCTCCCCCACGAGGTCCAGCCCCTGCGCCGCCCCGCACGCGTCGCGGTACCTGCGCCAGCCCGGTGTGCCCTTCGTCTTCGCGGTAGCCATACTGGTAGTCTACTACTCGGCGTGCGTACCAGCAACTGTGTAGAATAAAAATACAAATATATAGTTGCAAAAAACAACCAAAGTCTGTATACTGCCTCCCGTCGGTGCAGGAAGACGGACGGAGGACGAAGATGTACGGACAGGCAACGGTCGAGGCCCCGAGCACTTCCCCCGGGCTCGCCACGAGATCAGCGCGGTGGGCTGGCCGCGTCGTGAGCGCGCTGGTGGTCACGTTCCTGGTCTTTGACGGGATCACCAAGGCCATGATGGTGGAGCCCGTCGTCAAAGCCTCCACCCAGCTTGGCTACCCCGAGGGCTCCGTCTTCGGGATCGGCGTGACCCTGCTCATCTGCACGATCATCTACACCGTTCCGCGTACGGCTTTCCTCGGTGCGATTCTGCTCACGGGCTACCTCGGGGGCGCCGTGGCGACCCAGGTGCGCATCGAGGACCCGTGGTTCTTGTTCCCGGCCTTTATCGGGGTGCTGGCGTGGGGCGGGCTCTACCTGCGCGACGGACGGGTCAGGGCGTTCTTCTCGAAGTGAGGCTCGGGGCTCGACCCGGCGCTACTGCCCCGGGTCGAGCCCCCTTCTGCCATACGATGGGGCCAAGTAGGCGGGTAGAAAGAAGGGAGAAACCATGAGGAAGGTGGTCGCGGCGGAGTTTCTGTCGCTGGATGGGGTGATGGAGTCCCCCGATAAGTGGCACTTCCCCTACTTCAACGAGGAAATGGGGCAGGCGGTGGGGGAGGGCTTCGCCGCCGCGGACGCCATGCTGATGGGGCGGGTGAACTACGAGGAGTGGGCCGCCTTCTGGCCCGCGCAGGACCCGGAGGAGAACCCGATGGCCGCCCAGATGAACTCCATGAAAAAGTACGTGGTCTCGACGACCCTCGAGGAGCCGCTCGGGTGGCAGAACGCCACGCTCATCGGCGAGAACGTTGCCGATGAGGTAGCGAAGCTCAAGCAGGGGGAGGGCGGGGACATCGTGATCTCCGGAAGCGGCGCGCTGGTCCGCTCGCTCCTGCACTACGGCATAATCGACGAGTTGAAGTTGATGATCCATCCGATAGTGGTTGGAAGCGGCAAGCGGCTTTTCGAGGAAGGGGAGGAGCAGACGAGGCTGGACTTGGTGGACTCCAAGACGTTCGAGACGGGCGTCGTCTACCTCACCTACCGACCGGCGCATGGCTAGCATCGTCGGAGGGCCGGGGCACACTCGCAGCCCCCTATTCACCCGAGGAGTGCGCGGAAGGGGCGTTCTGCGAACCTCGTCTTGAGGGGGTTCGCAGAACTTCGGGCGCAGGTATTCGGGAGTCCGACCCGGCGGTGCCAAGCGAAGCTTGCAGAGCACGTGTCGGACGGACCGCGCAGAACTCTACCCACACGATCTACCCTTCGGTAGAGGGACATACGGACGTCAGATTTAGTCAGAGAGATGAAAGGAAATCGATATGGGAAAAACGGTAATGGGTGCCGTGGTCTCGCTGGACGGCTTCATTGCTGACGACACCGATCGTGTCGGGCCACTCTTCGACTGGTACACCAACGGAGACGTCAGCTGGTCCTTCGAAGGCAGCAACCGCGAGGCTCGGACCACGCAGGCATCGGCCGACTTCATGCGCGCCTACTACGCTGAGGTTGCCGCCGGTGTCATCGGCCGTCGCCTGTTCGACCTGACGAACGGCTGGGACGGCAAGCCTGCCGCCGGCGAGCACGTCTTTGTGGTCACCCACGAACCTCCGACGAACTGGGAGCACGCCGACACAGCGCCGTTCACGTTCGTCAACAGCGTCGAGTCGGCCATCGGTGTCGCCCGTGAGTACGCCGGCGACCGGCTCGTCGATGTGTCCGGTGGCCAAATCGGGGGTCAGGCACTGCGGCTCGGCCTCATCGACCAGGTCGTCGTCAACCTTGTTCCAGTGGTGTTCGGCTCGGGTCGCCCGTTCTTCGCGACGGGTCCCCTGGCCGATCCGGTCCTTCTCGAGAACCCTTCTCGGGTCGTCCCGGGGGACCGCGTGATGCACCTCGTGTACGACGTCCCGAAGCGTTGAGTGAGCGGCAGGCCTTCGCTACTCACCCAACCTCGTAGAGCGAATTCTCCGGACGTCGCCCGGCGGGGGTTCTGCGAAGCTCGCCGGGCGCGATGCTCGGACGCCAGTGCCCCTGCCTTCGCGCGGGACCGAGGTCGTCGTTGGGGTAGTGGACCGTGCTGGCCCCGGGTCTCCTCGAACCGACGACGATGAACGACGCGGGCCACTCGGACCTGTTCTGCAGGTGGTGCGCATTCGGGCAACCGGCCGGGAAACCGGCGAAGGAGCCTTCCGTCAGCGCGTGCTCGCCGTTGTCGTCCACGAGCGGTAGCTCGCCGCTAAGGACGTAGACGAACTCGTCCTCGGCCTCGTGCCAGTGGCGCAGCGCGGAGATGGAGCCGGGCTCCACAGGGTGACGTGGTTGACGCCGAACTGCGTGACGCTCGCCTGTGCCCCGAGCCTACCCTTGTGGAACCCCCGGAACAGGTCCGGCTTGATCGGGTCGTCCAACGATTCCGGCAGGCCGGTCGAGATCGGCACTTGCGACAGGTGCAGCAGCTTCGTGTCCATTGCCCCAGCGCCCCCTTCCCCTTTATTGACAGACGGGCCCATTATGCACGCGAGTGCGTGGAGAGACCGTCTGAAAAATACGCGAGCCGCGCACGCGCGAAGATCACCCATCGGAGGGATGCGTCAGGTGTCCTGACCGCAGTACGATGCCTTAGTTGCGTGCCCCGAGCGGAAGGCAGCGTCGCGTGGCGGCGGACGAGAACAGGAAGGTCCCGCGGATGGGCGGGCGATGAGCGCGGAAGCAGGGGAGCGGGTGGCGCTGGTGACGGGCGGGACCGACGGCATTGTCCGGGCGGTGGCGCTGGGGCTCGCCCGCGGCGGCGACCGGGTGCTGTTCGTGGGTCGCAGTGCCGAACGGGGCGCACGGGTCCTGGCCGAGCTGCGGGAAGCGCGTCCTGGGCCAGAGCATACCTTCTTGCCCGCGGACCTATTAAGGCTCTCGGAGACGGCCCGGGTGGCGGACGAGGTTGCGCTGCGGCTCACCGACCGGCTGGACGCGGCCGTCTTCTGCGCCGGGATCCTGTCCTCCGGGGCGATCCTCGCGAGAAGCAATACCCCTACGTCTATCGCAAACAGGCCGGAAACGGCGGTGAGCCTGGGCCCGATCCCGCCTGTGAGCCGCGAGCCCAAGAAAGAGCCCGCTACCACCGCGAGGTTGAAGGGCACGAACGCGAACCCCGCCTCGGCCGGCGGCGAGCCTGCGACCTCCTGCAGGTAGAGGATGTATAGAAGTAGCGGCGCGTTGGTGGTGGCCTGCAAGCCAAACGCAAGAGGTGAGACTCAGAGTACCCTTTGCGATCCGCTCAAGAAGGGCGCGGTTGAAGGAGCCGTAAGAAACGCTAGAGTCCAGGGACCAAGTCTAATCCCTCGGCTCCTTCTGCACCCGAGTGCGTGGAAGGTGAATCCTGCGGGTTTCGTCTACTAGGTGCTGATCGCGACCTCCGCCGCGATTATAACCGGCACCCCTAGCGGTAGCGTCGCCATGCCCGGCGCCGTGCGTGCATGCGTGCCCGCCTCTAACCCATACAGCTCCACGATCAGGTCTGAGAAGCCGTTTATCACGTTGGTCGTCAGGGTGAAGTCGGGTGCCGCGTTGACGAAGCCGTAGGCCATCAGCCAGGCCGTCACCCGGTCCAGGTCGCCCAGCTCGCGCCTGAGGCTGGCGAGTATGGAGAGCGCCGTCAGGCGGGCCGCCTGGTAGCCCTCCTCTGGCGAAACTTCGCCCCCCACCTTGCCCAGCGGGTGCGCCACCGAGCCGTCGGGGTTCTGGGGACCGTGCCCGGCGACGTAGGCGCGGTCCTGGTGGACCCGCACCCAGGCGAACGACACCTGCATCTCTGGCGGGATCTTCGGGGGTTCGGGAAGCACGAGCCCGAGTTCGTCCAACTTCGCTTCTACACGCATCCTTGCCACGTCCCTTCATAGTGTTCGCATCGTTGAGTATGTTCCCCGAAGTCACGGGGGGACGGACGCCTAAGGGTCCAAATGCTCGACCCACTGCGCCCTCCACTCCGGCGCCTCAAAAGGCTCCGCGTAGTAGCGCATGTCGCGCCACATCTTCCCGTCCTTGAGCTCCATGATGGACACGTAATGGACCGCTTGCCAACCGTAGTCGGAGACCACCTCCGCTACCCACAGCCCCTCCCTCACCACCACCCTGCGCAGCCGCATCGCCGGGGGTGCGGGGTAGGCGCCCTGGAACTCCCTCATCTTCTTTCGGCCCCTGATGCGCTCCCCCGACTGGGGCATCTCCATCACGAAGTCCTCGTAACGCACCTCGTAGCCCGAGTCGGCGCCAAGGTCTGACATCATCTCCTCGAGGAAGCGCCGCGCTTGCTGTTCGTCCATCTCCTCTAGGTCGGGGGCCCGCTGGTCGTCCACAAAACACTCCTCTCAGTATCCTCTCCAGGTACAGAGGTTACCTCGAAGACCACGGGCACCGCATCGCCCATGTTGCGTATTTGTCCTTATTCACCCTAGTACATAGAAAGGGCGTCCTGCGACCTTTGCTTTGACGAAGTTGTCGGAAGTTCCACGTAGCCCATGTCCGATTAGGGGGTGCTGGACCGGGGCAGAACGGCTTAGAGAATGCGCCGCCCCTGACGTATCCTTACAGGGTCATCGACCCCGGGAAACTAAAGGAGCAGCTCGGGTGTCCAACTACGTACAGCTCGGCGACGTCCACACCTACTACGAGGAGGACGGCGAAGGCGAGGCCCTCGTACTCCTGCACCCGGGACTTGCAGACTCGCGGGCGTTCGAGGAGTACGTGCCCGAGTTCGCGCAGCACTTCCACGTCTTCCGGCCCGACCGGCGCGGACACGGGCGCACGCCCGACGTCGAGGGTCCCATCACCTACGAACAGATGGCACGGGACACGATCGCCTTCCTTGAGCAGGTCGTCGGCGGCCCGGCCTACTTACTCGGCCACAGCGACGGTGCGCCCGTCGCGCTGCTGGCTGCCCTGGAGCGTCCCGACCTCGTGCGCAAACTGGTCTTTAGCTGTGGGGTGTTCCACCATGATGGCTGGGCCCCGGGAGCGATCGAGCTGGACGACGAGACGCTGGCGTTCTTCATCGACTACTGGGGTGCCGTCGCCCCCGACGGGCGGGAGCACTTCTGGGTTGTGAAGGAGAAGCTCGACCGGATGCATCGCGAGGAGCCGACCCTCACGGTCGACGACCTCAAGGGTTACCCCGGGCCGGCGCTAATCATGGTCGGCGATCGCGACGAGGAGATCCCAATGGAACACACCCTCGCCTGCGCGAAGGACTCCCCGACGCGCAGCTCGCCGTCCTGCCAGGCGCCGACCATGGCAGCCTTGACACCAGGATCGTCATCGAGTTCCTGGCGGGCCGAGAGGAGGAGCCGTGATCGCTTGGAGTTGGTGATCTGGAAGGAGGTCCTGGGGCCTGTACACGTCTTGGGCATAGCGCTGATCGTGGTTGGCGTGGTGGTGCTCAACACCGGTCTAGGCCACTGAAGGAGGCGCCTCGGTGTGACTTATTCACCCGAGTGCGTGGAAGGGGAGTTCTGCGAACTTCGGGTGTTCAGGGGTCTTGGGAGTTCACCGAGGAGTATCCACCTGGCATACAGACGTGCTGGTTCCCCGCATCGTTCCTCGTGATACCTACTGGAAGCTGTGCCCCTCTGTGGCGTCCCTGGAGCATAGGAACGGAGCCGAGCACTTTAGAAGGGCGTA
>DASQVA010000201.1:0-2770 GCA_035641035.1 Rubrobacter sp.
GGGGTGACGTCGATCATCGTCGGCGCGCGCACCCAGGAGCAGCTCAACGACAATCTGGAAGCGGCGAGTTGGCAGATGACCGAAGAGCAGGTGGGGCGCCTAGACAAGGTCAGCGCCACGCCGCCGATCTACCCGTACTGGCATCAGCGGCGCTTCAATTCGGAGCGTGTCCCTCAAAGCATCGGAGCCGGGGCCTCTGGGTAGCCGGTCGTTCGTGCGGAGTGTCAGAGATCGGGGAGGGAGACCGATGCGGCTTGTCGTTGGAGGAGATCATGCGGGGTTTCCCTTGAAGGCACCGGTTGTCGACATCTTGCGCTCCTGGGGGCACGAGGTAGCTGACGTCGGCACGGACAGCCCTGATCCTGTGGACTTTCCCGACATCGCCGAGTTGGTGTGTGAGGCGGTGCGCAAGGGCGACGCGGAGCGGGGGATCATGGTCTGCGGTACGGGGGTAGGCGCTTCTATCGCCGCCAACAAGTTCCGTGGGATCCGTGCGGCGCTGTGCCACGACGTCTACTCGGCCCACCAGAGCGTCGAGCACGACGACGTTAACGTGCTGTGCATCGGGGCGCAGATCGTCGGCGATAAGCTGGCATTTGACCTCTTACGCGCTTTTTTGGAGGCCGAGCACAGTCCGGACGAGGAGTATCGTCGGCGGGTCGCAAAGCTTGCGGAACTGGAGGGCCGCTGAACGACCCGGGATAGGGGACCGTCCGCCGGATCGGTGCCGCTGCCAGATGGCGAGCGCGGACGGCACCATCGCCCGAGCACTTGGAGGCATGAGGGGCTAGCGGAACGGCTTGCCGTACCGCTCGAGCACCCCGCGATCGACGTCAACACCGATGCCAGGCCCTTGCGGGACCGGCACCTTCCCGTTTACAGTGGCGATCGCGCCCCCGATGAGGTCCTCCCGGAAGGGGTGCGACGACCTGTCGTACTCGAGCATCGATTCTTCGGGGTTCAAGGACAGCGGTGTTGGCGGGAGCGTGGCGATGAATTGCAAGGAGGCTGCCAGCCCGATCCCCGAACCCCAAACGTGCGGGATCACCGCAGTTGTCCACGCCTGGGCGACGGCCGCGATCTTCTTGCACTCAGTAAATCCTCCGGAGGAGCAGAGGTCAGGTTGGAGGATGTCCAAGGCGCCCTCGGAGACCCAGCGGCGGTAGCCAATCTTGCCGAACAGGTTCTCCCCGGCGGCGACGTAGGTGGCGCTCAGGTTCCTCAAGGCTTTGTACCCTTCCAAATCCTCCGGCGCCAGAGGTTCCTCGAAGAAGTGAACGTCGGCGTCTTGACACTCGAGGAGGAGGCGGCGTGCCGCGGGGACGTCGTAGGCACAGTTGGCGTCCATCATGAGGCGCACCCCGGGGCCCACGGCTTCACGGACGGCGTGGACGTACTCCAGATCGGCCTCGACCCCGAAACCGATCTTCAGCTTCATCGCCTTAAACCCTTCGGAGAGGTGCCTACTGGCCTCCTCGACGCCCGCCTCCACATAGTTTTGACCTTCGCGGCGGTAAAAGCCGGTCGCGTACGGGGTCACTTCGGAGCGGAACGCCCCGCCCAGCAGCTTGTGCACCGGCCGGTCTAGGCAGCGGCCGATGACGTCCCAAAGGGCGATATCGACACCGCTCATAGCGTTGACGGCGGCGCCCCCTCCGAAGGGACGGGTCCGGTTGTACGCCTCCTCCCAGAGGACCTCGACGTCGAAGGGGTCCCGGCCGACGAGCATCGGCTTGAAGCAGAACTCGACGAAGGAGGCGGCGACCTCCGGTGGCTGCAGCCCGTGGCACAATGACTCCCCCCAACCTGTGACGCCCTCGTCGGTTAAGACCTCCACTATCATCGTACTCCGTTTATCGACCCAACCTTGTGAGAAAGAAAAGGGTTCCTCGAGCGGCGTGGACAGAACGTGGGGAACTATGTCGACGATCTTCATGTATTCCTTGCCACCTCGCCAATATTTGAGCCCGGCTCGCCTGGGTAAGACCACCTGCTCCACCAGGACACTTATTATCGTGAATCTCGCCGCAACTTGTGCAGCGGCTCAGGAGCCGCCACGCCACCAACGCGGCCGTCGTGACCCGAGTCCTGGTTTCGGTCTCTTCTCCATCACGCTAGTGTATGATGAGAAAGTAAAGTTGTCGGAATATACGTTGAGATGTCTCCCAGACCAAGGACCTGAGCGCTGAAGGTCGTCCAAGTAGACACGCTGCGCCTCGCCGAGTTTTCGAACATCCTTTTTGTCTTAGTCCACACTGACGAGGGGCTGGTGGCTTGGGCGAGACCTTTTTCGGCGCTCAGGCGGTAGAGGCCTACGTCCGCGAGACTGCGGCCCCTTATCTGCTCGGCGAGGATCCCCTACGCATTGACCAGCACGCCAGGCAACTCTACGGCTACCTCGGCTATGCGAGCAGTGGGGCCGAAACGAGGGGCAACTCGGCCGTGGACATCGCCCTCTGGGACCTGTTTGGCAAGGTCGCGAACCAACCCGTCTACCAGCTGCTGGGCGGTAAGACCCGGGAGAGGGTTCGCACCTACAACACCTGCGCCGGCTACCGTTACGTGCGCGAGGCCCCCTGCCAGGAGGTGGGCAACTGGGGGCTACCCGAGCAAACCGCCGAGGCAGCCGAGGGCCCTACGAAGACCTCGACGCCTTCCTCAACCGCGCCGACGAGCTGGCGGAGAGCCTGCTCTCGCAAGGGATCACGGGTATGAAGATTTGGCCGTTCGACCCCTACGCCGAGGCCTCCGGCGGTCACTACATCTCCGA
>DASQVA010000202.1:0-4836 GCA_035641035.1 Rubrobacter sp.
ATTTCCCGGGTGCGACCGAGGCAGAGAGGCGCGCGAGCAACGAGGACAACCGCCGCGCCATAGAAGAGGTCGTCGAGCTGGGCGCCGACAACCTGACGCTGCGCGCCGGACCGGCACCGGACCGCGACATCGACGCCGCCCGGGCGATGGTGGAGAGGGGCGTCGAGCAGCTCATACCGCACGCCGAAGAGAGCGGGGTGAAGCTCGCGGTGGAGCCTTTCCACCCCGCGCTGGTTGGTCGGTCGGTGCTCGTGACCCTACGCCAGGCGAACGACCTGCTGGATCGTCTGGGTTCGCCTCGAGTAGGGGTCATAATAGACGCCTACCATGTCTGGTGGGACCCGGAGCTGTACGCCCAGATCGAACGCGCCGCAGGGCGTATAGAAGGCTTCCACATCGACGACTGGCCGGTGCCCAACAAGGACCCGCTGATGTCGCGCGCGATGATGGGAGACGGGGTCATCGAGCTGCGGCGCATCCGTTCGGCCATCGACGCGACCGGCTACTCGGGCCCCATCGAGGTCGAACTCTTCAACCAGACCTACTGGGACATGCCCGGCGACGAGGTACTCGCGCTTATGAAGGACCGCTACGTCAGGCACGTGCTGTGAGCCGCCGAGCGCAACGGCGAGCGTCTTCTATAGGGTAGACTTCGGCTCTGAAAAGCACAGTAGGTGAATCGGTTGCGGAGCGGCCTGGGGAGAAGGTGCGTAGATTTGATCAGTGGGAAAACGCGGTTGCTCGCCCTAATCGGGCGGCCAGTAGAGCACAGCCTGAGCCCCCGGATGCACGGCGCCTCCTTCGTGGCCGACGACCTAGACTACGTCTACGTAGCCCTGAACGTTGAACCGGGGGACCTGCCTGCGGCGGTGAAGGGCGCCGCAGCCCTGGGTCTCCGCGGCTTCAATATCACCATGCCTCACAAGCGGGCGATGCCCCCGCTCCTGGACGAAGTCGACGAGGGGGCCCGGATCTCCGGGGCCGTGAACACCGTGGTGATCGAGAACGGCAAGCTCCTCGGCTACAACACCGACGGGTACGGGATGGTGGAGGCCTGCAAGGAGGCCGGTATCGAGCTCGCGGGCCGGCGCGTCTTGCTCTTGGGCGCCGGGGGTACGGCGGCCTCCATCGCCGTCGCGTTGGGCGCCGAGAGGGTCAAAGGGCTGCGCATCGTCAACCGAAGCATCGAAAACGCCTGGAAGCTGCTAGGCAGGCTGCGCCGAACCGGCATGGAGAACGTCGAAGTCTACCCCTCCGACGCGCTCTCCGAGGCGGTCCGGGAGGTGGAGGCGATCGTAAATTGCACGCCTCTGGGGATGGAGGACGATGACCCCTTGCCGATACCCGTCGAGTACCTGGACGGAGGCAGGACGGTTTGCGATGCGGTTTACCGTCCCGGTAATGAGACGCGGCTCGTGAAGCAAGCCCGCGAACGGGGCAGCCGCGTCATCACCGGCGAGCGGATGCTGCTGTACCAGGGCGTGCAGGCGCAGCGGCTCTGGACCGGACGAGAACCGAACGTGAAGGCGATGAGCGAGGCGATCTCTTAAGACACGGTGGGCCCATTCTCGACGTCTCTACAACGAGAGAAGTCACGCGGGGTACTGGTGGAATGGCCCCGCTATCCCCTACCCTGGACACACCACCGAAGAGATCGCTCAGCGCGGCCGGGAGCTCTGCGAGCGGCCAACACGACGGGGGAGGTCGAGCCCCGGACGAGGCGGCCGTTCATTCCCGAACCCGGGCGTCTCGGCTTCGACCAAGGGAGCGTCGGAGTTCGGGACCCACACGCCACCAACGCCGCCGGCACTGCTCCGGCCATGCGTTGCAGGCTTGGGTATGAGGCTACCTCGGTGCGGTTGAGCGCCGCAAACCCGGCTCGCTCACCGCGAGGACCGGACGATCCGTCCGGCGCGAAAGGTTTTTCTGAGAAGCCCGCCCCGAAGATCCGCTCGAACCACGAACGCCACCGGCCGCCCGACAAGATCAGGCCAGCGTCGAGCTCTTTGCCGAGACGAACGACCTCCTTCTCTGGCCTCCCCTCCCGATAGTGGGATGCCGCGATGCTCCCCACGAGCAGCTCCTCCATCCACCGCACCCGATCGTCCAAAAAGCTTGAGGCCCCCGAGCCTCTTCCACTCGAGCAATGCCTCGCTCCGCTCCCGCGCTGACGCGCGCGGATAGGGCAACTCGGGTACCGTGGAGACCACGTGCACGACATGCAGCGCCGAATCGGTGCCGCTCGCCAACTCGACGGCCGTCCTCACGACAAGCGTCGCTTCTCCGGAGAGGGGTTTGCGACCGCGTTTTGCTCCTGTGCGTTCTGCGCGGGTAAACGGTTAAGGCTTTTGGCCTCCGGCCCATTCTTCGCCGGAAGAATACATTTTCGCGAACTCCAGAATGCGGCGTCTCAGTCCTGCCTCGAGGGCCTCGATTACCTTATGAGAAGAGCCGCAGATTAGCATCCCCGCTGGTATTGCGACGAACAACACGGGGGCTTCAGTTCCTTCGTAGTACATATACCCCGCTTCGCCCCTACCCTGAGCGGTAAGGATGTTGCCCAGAGAATCGGCGGATAAGGGCGAAGACGACTCGAACGGGACCACTCGCGCGAAGGTGAGATACTCGGCGAACGCGAAGTGCGCGGGTAGCTCCATGCTGCCATGCCTGCCCTCTTCCTCAAAGAGTCCATGAAACCTTCGCGTGAAATCCTCGACGTCCTCGGATACCAAACAGGCGGCCAAGCTGTGCACCACGCGACCGGCCGGGATGTCCGCGAGCGGCACCAATCCCAGCGTTTCGAGGAGTCCCTGCGGATCCCGGAACAAGTAAGAACCGCCCCCGAGTGATCTAGCCGGGACCACAACGAAGTGGGACGAGAGGTTGGAGTTGTGGTCGGCGATCGTCGTCTCGTATATCTGCGAAATGTTCAAGTTTGTGCCGAACCCATGCCAATGATCCATACTTCCGATTATCCCGTATCCTCGGGTCGGATTCCACTGTTAACGAAGCCGACAAGAAAGCTCGTTGGTAACGAGCTATTCGTAACTTATGGGCGACGGGCACCCGCTAGTGTGGGGCCCAAAGTGAGGAGGCGGGGACCAACGACATCAAGCGCATAATCTTGTTGGTTGCTGTGATGTTGATGATGGCGTTGTTGACGGCGTTCGCAGGGGCGGCGTTCGCGTACGTACAAGTCTAGATGCGGACGAGAGTGTAGAGCAGATTCGAGGACCGTATTGACACCACTCTGACACCATCGGGAGTGCACTATGGTGCAACACGCTGCAAGCCAGGGCAGAGAAATCGGCTTAGGAATGAGGGTTTTCCAAGCTCCTGCAAATCCCCGCAACGCCTGACCGCTCACTCGTAATGGGCAGGTCAGCGGTTCGAGTCCGCTCGTCGGCTCTCCACACTAGGCTTAGCGCATGCACGCCTACCACGTCAACAAGACCAAACCGCGGTGCCGGGGCGGCGCTCAGGCGTGGCAGCAACGCGGCAGCGACACCCGTTAACGAGCACGAAGAACCGACAGGGCTAGGAAGACGCAATCGGCTTACCTAAGGGATTCTCGCAACGCCCATTAACGGCGATGAAGGTCCGCTACCCGGACTGAAAATCATGGTGTCCCCGGTTCGAATCCGGGTCACGCCACTCCGAAAACTCCTGCAAATACGGGATAAGTACAAAGGCCCGACCGGATTGCGGTCGCGGCCTAGGCGGTCGGTGCCCATGGGGTGCGAAAGGCTCGGCCCGTGAGCGAGGGCCGGGCAGTTTATCTGCTCGTAGCGC
The DNA here is from genome assembly GCA_035641035.1 of Rubrobacter sp. Lineage (GTDB taxonomy): Bacteria > Actinomycetota > Rubrobacteria > Rubrobacterales > Rubrobacteraceae > Rubrobacter_D. Next base: position 3,793 of record DASQVA010000202.1, read on the forward strand.
TGCCGTTCACAACCCGGCTCCCTTCATCCTCGTCCGCTAGACTGTTCTTCGGGCCCAGGATCACTCACCCCAGGAGGACCGTGCCAGGGTTAGCCCGAGGCGGACCGAAAGCGGCCGCCCCGTGAGGTGCGCCGAGTGCGGCGCCGAACTGCCGGGCGAGGAACGCTGCAAGGATCGCTTCCACGTCCTGCTGGCGGCCGAGCAGCACCACCCGGAGGCCGCCGCGATGCACGGCCTGTTCGTCCTCGCCTACCACGCCCAGCACCCGAGCCTGTGCAAGCCGTGGCTCAGGGCTGCCCACAGGGAGTCCCTCCGCGAGATCTTCGGGCAGGGCAGGCCCTGGAGGGAGGTGCTCTCGTGGCCGCAGGACCGGACGCGCAGGCAGGAAGCCGTCGATCGGGTCAAAGAGCGCTTCGCGGGCGCCCCGGGAATGCCGGCGTTCGGGCATCCCGTGGCGGGCGAGATTACCGTCGCCGATCTCGTCACGCCGGGCTCACTCGGCTACCCCTCCGAGTACCCGAGCGAGGTGGAGTCTTGGGCTAAGTCGTTGGCGGAAAACAGGTTCCTCTGACGAGGCGCGCGGGCTGAGACGTCCTGCCAGGCTGCCACCACTCGGGTTGCTCACCAAGAGTCCGCCAGAACCCAGACATTATGGGTCTGTATGCTCCAGCCTTCCGAGGATCTGTAGAAGCGTGGCCGGATGGTCCGATAGACGTGGGCCAGTCTCGGGCTGAGCACTTGCGGCGGGCGACGCCCGGCTGCGTTAGGCAAGCACACCAGACCTCGCCGTGGATTCCGGGCTTTGTCGGCTTCTTGCCGGACCGCGGAGGCCGGGCCCCTGCACACCCGTCGCTCGAGCACGCCCGGACGGCCGTCAAGCGGTAGCAACCCGCTACTCTCACGCTGCGAGCGGTCCCTCATCCGGGCGCCAAGGGCCATTTCGGAGCGCCTTCGCCAAGAGTCCGACAGAGTTGAAGTCTGTGACGCATAGTAGGGCCGAATTGGCGGGACAATCTCCCGGGTTCAGTCCCTCGCCAGCAGGCG
>DASQVA010000203.1:0-12990 GCA_035641035.1 Rubrobacter sp.
CGTTCGTACTGGACGGGCGGGAGCTGTATGCCCGGACCAGCATCGGCATAGCGATGGGGGAGGTTCGTACCAAGGACCCGGACGATCTTCTTAGGGACGCAGACACGGCGATGTACCGGGGGGTCTCCCACGAGCAACGAGAGGATACTCGCCCCGCCGTAGGTGTGGGGTTGGCGCCGTGGTGGTATGAACGGCATGTCGTGCCAAAACGAGATAGTTCTACGACCTGCGGCGCGCCGTGATGGCTCACGCGAACTCACAGCTCGATCGGGACCTACGCCAACGGTCGGATATCCCCCTTGCGGTGAAGCTGCAAGCCCTTTCCGGGAGGAGCTACATGAAGCTCGGCTACAAGTTGATCGCAGAAGCCTACTCGCCCCGGTAAATGGTGCGCCAGGCCGTGCGCGCCGAGGAGGCTGGTTTCGACTTCGTCGAGATCAGCGACCACTTCCACCCCTGGTTCGACAGCCAGAACCACTCCGGCTTCGCCTGGTCGATCCTCGCCGCGGCGGCTATGTGCACGGAGCGCATCGCGCTCGGTACCGGCGTCACCTGTCCCTTCATCCGTTACCATCCTGCCGTGATGGCGCAGGCGGCTACGACCGCACTGCTTTCCGAAGACCGCTTCGCCTTCGGGGTCGGGGCCGGCGAGCGGCTCAACGAGCACGTCGTCGGCCGCGGCTGCTGGCCGGCGGTGAGGACTCGCCACGAAATGCTCCGCGAGTCCTTGGAGATCATCAGGCTGCTGTGGTCGGGGGGCTACTATTCCTATGAGGGTAAGCACCTCACCCTCGAGGACGCGCGGCTCTTCGACCTGCCGGAGACGCCACCCCCTATGGCGGTGCCCAGCGGCGGCCCCGCTTCGGCACGCATCGCCGCCGAGCGCGGCGACGCTATCTTCGTCACGGAGCCCAGAACGGATATAGCGAACGCCTACGCGAAGGCGGGCGGGGACGGCCGAGGTACGCCGGGGTGCCCCTCTCGTGGGCCACCGACGAGGCGGAAGCTGCAAGGTCGGCACGTCAGGCGTTCCGTTTTGGCCTTACCGGATGGAAGGTCCAGGCGGAGTTGCCTAACCCGGTCAACTTCGAGGCCGCGACGGTGTTCATCACGGAGGACGACATGCGCAGGGTGTTCGGGGTCGGGCCCGATGCCTCCGCTCACCTCGCCGTCGCCCAACAGTTTGTGGACGCCGGCTACGACCACCTCGCGCTGATCAATGCCGGTCCGGATCCCGAAGGGTTCTTCGACTTCTTCGCCTCGGAGCTTGCCGAACCGTTGCGAAAGCTGACGCCGGCCGCCTGATGCCGCCACCGACAACCCGAAAGTGCTGGGTCGCGCGGAGAACCAGCTGGGCTTACGGGAGTTCCGTGAGGAAGAGTACACGAGCTGCTCGCGACCACCTAGCGGGGGGCGACGAGTTCAAAGGTTACCTGCAGGACGTCGACGTGCTCATCACCATCTGCTTCCTAGCCGTCTATGTCACGAAGGAGATGTTCAGGAAAGCGCCGAACCTAAAGCTCATCGTCACGGTCGAAGGTGTTCAATTCCGCGCTTTCTATCACAAAAGACTAACTGAGAGCCGGGTATGAAGGCACGCATCAGGTAAGGAGCCGAGCTCGCCAGGGAGAGGCCCCGGAAGGTAATCGCGCCATTTGAGGGAGAGGTGGAGAGCATCGGAAGGTCGGGCTTCGAGATTAGGGAGGACACGTTGAGTGCTAGGAGGATATCGTGAGCGAGAGGCGCATCGACCCGGAAGGTATGCGGAGGCTCAAAGAGGCCGGCTTCGTGCCCGAGGCGTCCCCGACTGGCAAGCAGCGCTGGCAGGATCCTGAGACGGGGCGGATGACGCCTGTCGGCACGGCGCTTGACAGGTTGGAGCGCAGGCAGGAGCAAGAGCTTCAAACGGCAGGCTGGAAGCGCCAAGAGATCGAGGGTGAGATCTACTGGCGCAAACCCGGGTCCGGATACCTGTACCCTCTCGGGCCCGCATACGACGTGCACAAGCGCGGGGACCAAGGATAAAGGGCGAAATGTCACGTCAGCATGACAAATGCTGACGTAGCGAAGCTGGCCCGGGGCCATCCGGCCATGGGATACGAGAACGCCTACGACTACGAGGTTGGCAAGCAGGACTGGGTCGAGGCCGGCCTTCCCACCGAGCGTGGCTGAAGGCAAGAACCTGTCCAAGTCGCAGAGCCCTCTCTTTTCGGGGCGAGTAGGACCTGCTGGAGGGCTAACTGGCGCCCTGAGGGGAAGAAGGTCCGATCCCCGGCGTCGTGGTGATCCACGAAGTCTTAAGCCTGAACGAGAACGTAGGCAGGTCGCCCGCCCCTTCGCCGGCAAGGGCTACCCCGCCCTCGCCTTGGACCTTTTCGCCGGGCGCCGCCGCGCCCCGTGTATGGCCCGTTTTATGGCCGGCATGCTGCGCGTCACACCCAGACGCTTCGGCTTCGGCGACCTGGCCGAGCAGGCTTTCTCGACGGCTACAGGATCGGGGCCATCAGATTCTGCCCCGGCGTCGGGTTCGCCGTCGCCTGGACCTGCACCGACGACCGCCTGAAGGCCATCACCCTGTTCTACGCGCGAACCCACGTCCGCTAGAAGCGCTCTCGCATTCCTGCCCCGTGGTCGGCTCCTACTCGGAGCAGGACTTCACCGCAGAGTCTGGGCTCAGGCTCGAAGCGGAGCTCGCGCTACGGCATCCCGCGTGACGTCATGGTCTACGACGGCACAAAGCACTCCTGCTTCAACGACCGGGGCGGAACCCACAACCCGGCGGCCGAGGATGCGTGGAGAAGACCCATCGCCTTCTTCGAGGAGCATGTGACCCGGGGACGCAGGCACGCCAGAAGCCGCCACGCGACGCTGTCCACCCGCTTCCGGCCAAACAAGCAACACCCACCCCGGCGGCTACCTATCCGCGCCGGAGCGGCTTCTGGCGCACGCATCCTGGCACGAGTGAACTTCCTTGCAACATTTTCAGAAGCAAAGATTGAAACTGCAATGATCGGACGTAATCTGATCCAGATTATGTAGTCTGAAAAGGTTAGAGGATGGTAGACGGGCGTAACAAGCAAGAGGCGTTGCAGGGTATTTACCCTGTGCTGCCATCGCTGGCGCTGGCGTTTAAGCGGATGGTCGCGACGATAGAGCGCGAGTCCGGGGTTGCGGGGATGAAGTGGTTTTTGCTGACGGTGCTTGCCCGTAGGAACGGGTTGAGCCAGGGCGAATTTACGCAGGAGTACGAGATGGATCCCTCGCGGGTCACCAGGACGGCCCAGTCGCTCGAGAGTGATGGGTTTATCCGCCGAGAGCGGGACCCGGAGGACAACCGCGTGGTGCGCATGTACCTCACAGAGGACGGTCGCGAGGTCTTGCGGAAGCTGCCGGAGATAAATGACGAGCTCAGGCGCAGGGTGCACAGCGTGCTCAGCGAGGAACAGTTCGAGGAGCTCAGGCGGATGCTCGGGTTGCTCGCCGAGGCGATGAAGGAATAGAGCGGGGTACATGTTCCATGACGAAACTATTACTTGAGGGAGAGCGGGGATGAGCGCGAGTGTTTCTCAGGGTGAGGGATCCGGACGTCGGGGGACGGTGCTGGCGGTGGCGGGACTCATGCTCGCGCTGTTTCTGGTGGCGTTAGACCAGACGGTGGTAGGGACGGCGCTACCCAAGATTATCGCCGACCTCGACGGGTTCGAGCACTACGCGTGGGTTACGACGGCTTATCTTTTGGCTTCGATGGCCATGATCCCGGTTATAGGCAAGCTCGGCGACATCTACGGCAGGAAGTGGTTCATCATCGGGGGCGTGGCGCTGTTTCTGGCCGCGAGCGCGCTCTGCGGGGCGGCGTGGGGGATGACGGAGCTGATCTCGAACTGGACCTGGGCCAGCCCCGGCTCCTACGACAACAGCGCCTACACCGGCCGCGGATTTTTCGCGACAAGCTACGCGTTGGTCCTCCTGATCATGGCCGTCTCCTGGTCTGCTGGGTACGGGCACGGGACGAAAAGCCAGCCACCTAGCCGGACGAGGACTTCTAAACCACAGCCACGCTCAACGCCCGGGGGGCCGTTTGGTAAACTCTTCCGGCGGCGTTTCTAGGAGAGGTGTCCGAGTTGGCCGAAGGAGCGCGATTGGAAATCGCGTAGGCGGTGTTAAGTCGTCTCGAGGGTTCGAATCCCTCCCTCTCCGCTCTTTTCCTCTTACAGACGACGCGGGTGGCCGGGGTGAGATTCTTAGTTTGACCTGTCCCGGTATGGGCCTTATGTGTAGCTGCCGTCTGAGGCGTTCGTAGCCCTCGGCACGTTGTCAGCCACGTCATCTCTACACGAAAAGGCGAACGGCGCCTCCCTAGACGAGGATGGCATACTGGCGTGGTGGCGGTGGGAGTGAGAAGCGTTGGCGGGTGCCCGTGGCAATTTTCAGCTCTGACCTTGCTAGCGCAGGACTCGGTGTTCGTATTGGAGCAGGAGGCCCACCGGTTGGTCCACGAGGGCGATTGGCGGAGGTGGGGATCCAGAGGCGGCCGGGAGATACTCAGGTGCTACCACGCCGGATTGTTCGCGTGCTGACGCGACGCAGTGGGGCCGGATCAGCCCGGAGCACCTCGAGACAGCGAGGGTACTGCGGTGAGAAGAGGTTCGGAGGATTCGGTCGGGGAGCAGACGTCGCTTCAAAGTCCTCGAGGAGGGTTCCTGGCGTGAGGATGGGACGATGATGGCGCCGCTGCTTGATCCTTGAGTAGCCCTATGGCCTTCTCGTATCTCTGGTCTATGGGTGTGACGCCGCGTCTTTGTCGAGCTCTTGTTCCTGCTGCTCTCACGTTTCCTCTGCCGCGGCGAGCGCCTCGCGGAGGCGGAGGTTTCGTGTCCTGAGCCCGAGGGCACACGACGTCCTCGAGCACCGCGCCACGCTTTCCTTCGTCTTCTAGGTGCATGAGCAGCGGCACGATACTCAGAAGCCTATCGGCAGCGCTCCCTCTCGGATCTTCGAAAATCCTGTTCTTGACCCGCAGCGTAGCACCCGCGGCTTCGATCCAGGGGAGAGGGCGACGGCGGTACGTTTTTAAGGTTTATCCAACAGACGGCCGCCTCCGATGACGATACATGTGAGCGGCTCTTCGGCCACCCGAACCGGCACGCTTGTCTCGCGCCACAGGTGAACATCTAAGCCTCTGAGGAGCGCCCCGCCGCCCGCCAGGGTCATGCCACGGTCCATGAGATCCGAGACGAGCTCCGGGGGCGTGCGGTCCAGGGTGTCGTGTACGGCCCCCACGATAGCCTTCACGGGCTCGCTCAGGGCCTTACGCACCTCCTCGCTCGTTACCACGACGCTCTTTGGAAGCTGGGTTGCTGGATCATGACCCCGAACCTCGGCCGCGACCTCTTCTGACAGGGGCAAAACGCTTCCGAGCTCGAACTTTAGCCACTCGACACTCTGTGGGGTCAAGATCGTTCGGTGTTCCTTGTGAACGTGGGTGGCGATGGCGTAGTCTATATCGTCCCCCGCAACGCGAAGCGATGTGCCGCTAACCACCTCCCCAAGAGAGATAACCGCCACCTCCGTCGTCCCGCCGCCCACGTCCACGACCATCGAGCCCTCCGGCTCGTTCACCGGTAGCCCCGCCCCCACGGCCGCCGCCAGGGACACCTTGACGGTGTGGGCCCTTCTGGCTCCAGCCGACTCGACCGCCTTCTTCACAGCCCAAAGCTCCACTGCTGTCGCCTCCCAGGGTACACAGACGACTGCCCGCGGACGCACAAGGTAGCGTGGGGCACGTCGCGCGCGGCGCGCCCTGCGGAAGAAGCTGAAGAGCATCTCCTCCGCGGCCTTGAAGTCCGTGATCACGCCGCCCTCCAACGGTTGTGTGACGACCACGTGCGCGGGGGCGCGGCCCATCACGTCCTTGGCCACCGACCCCACTGCCACTATCTCGTCGGTCTTGGTGTTCACAGCGACGACGGAGGGCTCCGACAGGACTATCCCGTATCCCTTGACGAGCACGTGCGTGTTCGCCGTGCCTAAGTCTACGACCATATCCGGCTCGTATAAGCCTCCGATCACTCCCATCTCTTCCTGTCTCGCTCATTCATCCTTGTCACATTGTCTCAGATACGGCGCTCTAGTTTGACCGGATGGATCCCCGGATCCCAGAGGTGCCGTGCGAAGGCCCCGCCCGAGCTCGCAGAGTGAGGCGTGTTGAGCGTCGTCAGGAACCGTCGCAAGGCAGAGAGCGTAACCATCGCCAATCGGTTGCTAAACTTGGATCCGGTGTTGTTCGCGGTCACCCTGGCGCTGGGCGGGGCCGGGAGGGTTCAGAAGGACAGTAGCGTCTACAAAGTTCTCGTTCTTGGCTTCCGGTGGTCTCATGAAGAGGAGCCTCTTGGCGTGCTGGCACTGCAGATGCGGAGGTGAGGAAGAACGAGACCAGCGTTCTTTGTTCAGAGGAGAAAGAGCCGAGAACGCCGCTCGACAGGACCTGTCCTTGACGGGATCTTCCTGCTACTTACCTTACGTCGATTTACCGAAGAAGTCCGCAAGGCTACATCGATCCCTGCTCGCGAGTGCTGGCGCCTGGTAGATGGGGCCTTCGCCTCCCGCTCACTTTGCGCTGGATGGGAGGCACACCATCACATATAGCGTTCAAAGGCGTAAACCCATACACGCTGCTATGCTGGCTAGTGCGACGCCTCTTTGAAGGTACCGTGGCGAGGGTACTCGGGCGGTCGAAGTGGACCCACCGCCCTGAATGACCAGGGAAGGGAAGAAGGGATGGAGAAAGGGACGCTTAGGGAAGACGCCAAGCAGCTGCTGCAGGTGGCCTACGAGCGGCGGGTGAAGGGCATGGGGGATGTGACACAGGTGGACCTTGCTGCTGGAGCCGAGCCTCGTGGCTTGAGCCTGGACAGTTCTCGTCTCACTGCATTGGTGGACTTTATGGAAGTCGCGAGGTGGGTCGAGGAGGATATATTCACCCGCGACACATCAGGCCGCCACCCGCGCCGGATTACCACGCGTGGGCTGGAGGTGCTAAGAGAAGGATGAGCACGGTGGTTAGAGACCGCAAGACCAGGATCGCACTAGAGGGCTCATAAACGTGACACCTAACCGCGAGTGGCGGAATCTTCAACCTCTACTATTACACTGCGGCCAGCCCGTACCTGCCGTATGGCACGAAGCTTCAGGTGGGCTATCAGGGGTGCGCGACCATCCGGGTCGACGACTGGGGACCGTACACCGGCGGCCGGAGAATGGAACTTTCCCAAGGGGTGGCTGAAGCCATTGGCTGACCGCAGTGGGCGTCGACTACGTTGACACAACGGCGCTCGAGCCTAGCAGCTACTGGGCTGGCCTCGAAAGACGGGTTCGCACAACTGGGCTGGGACCGTACACTCGGCGTCCTTGCCTCTACTATGTTTTGTTCGGCGAACCATTGGGAGATCGGTACCCCCTCAGGTTTACAGACACGATGGAGGGCTGAGCACACGCTGGCCTTCCTCAGGTCAAAGGAAATGTTCCCTCGCCGCCGCTATCGCGGGTTAATTGGTAAATCCCCAACGGCCGGCGTAGTTGTCGAAGTGGTCGAGTTTCTGCGTCTATACCCTTCTTAACAGCGCCTGGGCACTGACCACCGGTTACGAACGCCTCCCGGCGTCAACCTACCGATTACACTGCGTCACCCAGATCACCGTTGGTTATGTCCTCGTCGGAGTCGCCCTAGCCCAGCGTCGCTACCGGAGCCCCACCCAGAATGCTCCTCGGCTCGGTCGTCGCCTGCACAAGCGTGAACCTGATCGTTATCCGGTCTATGGGTCTTTGCGAGCCCGTTCGGCGGGTTCGGTTCGGGGATACGACTTCCTGCGGGCACGGCCTGAGGCAACGCCGGCACTACGAATGCGTCGCCGACCGTCGGTGTGCTTGCGGTCCCGACGTCGCGGTCCTAGGGCTCGAGCCCTCATAGAGGTTCAGCGGGCCCCCGCATGCCGGTGAGGCGATGTCGAATGCCAGACCCGGAACGAGCTGTACTGCGAGCCCACAGAGCAGCACCACAACCACGCTTTGGCTTGCGCTAAGAGCTCGCTTCCGACGGAGATGCCGGCTTCATTCAGGCTTTTTCTGGGCTCATGCGCCAGGTCCGGCCGCGAACGCGGCCGTGAGCGCGGCGGGAACGAGGAGGGAAGCGGTGATCGTTAGCCTCTCGCTCAGGGCGGCGGGTTTCAGGTGCCTTCTCTCCGCTTTCGAGGCCTTGTGTGAGTTAGAGATGGACGAAAAGCTGAAGGAGGATCAGTGTGCCCGCAGCGATCAGTGCGGGGTTCGTGTTCGTGCTCCCGCTGGTGGAGATGGCGAGGCAGAAGGCAAGGGTGAGCTATTGGGAGACGCAGAGGAAAAGGGCGATGCCGTAGGGCCGGTCGTGGCGGGGACGGTTGTGTCGGCGGTGGTCTGCTTGGGTATCGTGGGAGGTTCCGTACTCTCGAGGGGCGTTGTCTCTGCACTTGTAGTCTCTTCGATGACTGTCTTTTCCACCACAATCGTCTCCTCGGGCGTGATGGGATTTGTTGACTCGGTGTGCGGTTGAGCCGCCGAAGGTGTGTCGGTGGACGTCTCCTTCGGGGGTGTGTCCAGCGCTGCAGCCAATGCGATAGCGCCTGCCAATGCCACACCCAAGAGCGCCGGAGCTAGCAGAACTGTCAGGGGTAAGACCGCCCGGGAGGTGACCACGTCGCGCAGTGCGAGGTACGCCGCGAGGGCGCATCCGGGCAGGCACGCCAGCACTACCAACCAAGAGAGCAAGTGCTTAGGCACGTCCCCCCCAGCGTACCCGGAAAGATCGTTCCTGTGGGGGAGGGTAGGGTAAGGGGAGCTCGTCCGAATCCAAGCCGGGACGGGACGACCTCGTTTTCGGCTCTTTCTTTCTCACTAGCTTTCTCCTTTCCCAGGTCGACTCGCCTGGGCCGTTTACCCAGCAAATTTTGTTCCGTGGGCGCATCGTACGCGTGACTCATCCTCCGACAACGCGATGCCACCAGCGGCCGATGCGAAAGTTGCCCATTTTACGCTCGAACATCAGCTAAGGACGGTCGAACTTTCAGCTGGCATCTTGAAGGTGTGGCTTACTAGCGACCAGCCGTCGGCTTTCGCGTATCGCGCTTGCGCTTCGCTGAGTTCGAAGATACGCGTCCCTTCTCCGACCGGCGTAGCAGCGAGCTTACCTTTGGGTATTCGCTTCACGACGAGGGCGCGTTCGGTTTGGGCCATCGGATACCCTACGCCATGAGCGGCGCTCTGTGACCTCCTGAGTACCCTCGCGGTTCGCCGGTGATGGGACGCAAGCGTCGTCCCCGCGGAATCGAGCCAGGTATAGACTGCTAGCGTGGCGAACCCCATACTCGGCAGCACGCCCCGGCTCGTTCCATCCCCAGGCGCCAGAGCGGCGGCGATACCGTACAGCGTTAGCAACGTGAAGATCACGGGCCAAGCCCACGTCCCCGGCGCTGTCGGCCGAAGTCGGTATAAAGAGTGGATCATGAGCAACGTGGCCGTGATCGCGATGACGGAGGGCAGGCGGGCAAAGTGACCACGACGGTGTTGAACGGGGCTTGTGTACGGCCCTACTGTCACCTGAAACCGTGCCGCCTCCACGAGTTCCAAGGGCTCCGTTTTACTCCTTTGGAACAACGTGCCCACTACGATCCCACAGACGGTTGGCGTCGGCTCGTCCATGAGGCACGGTGTCCCTCTGCGTGCGCTTCCTGATGGCATCACCGGTAACGCCATCAGCTTGTTTCGAACCGCTCGAACATAGACCCACTATAGAAGGACATGTGGACCTCGTCTCCTACGCTCAGGTAGCGTCCGCGCCTTATAGTGTGCCTGGCCTCCTACCTCTTCCACCAAGTCGCAGGTATATTACTTGTTCTGAGGAGCGGCTGCGGTGTCAGTCTAACTGTGGGACTAACCTTACGCGCTCCAGATGTTGCAATTTCATGACGTTCGGCCAAAATCCGGAGCTTGTTTACGCGAACCGGCCAAGATTGTTATGAGAAACGTCCCACCTGGAAACTCCTCGATCAGCGCTCTTCTTTTCCCTCCAGAAGACGTCGTCCTTCCTTTTTTGCATCTTTGTCCGGTGCCTGCTAGAGAGATTTAGTACACCGTCAGAGGACGCCACGCGGGTCGTCTCATCGGCTCGTACATCAGGAAATTGCGCAGGCGGTGTTAAGCCGTCTCAAGGGTTCGAATCGTACCCATCTCGCTGCGTAGTGGACGAACCCTCTCGCTCATCTTTACCACGAGAACCGGTCGCAGGTCTCTCTACTTGCGCATGCCGGGTTCGAGGATCTTTTTGCGCAGCCGGATGGAGGCCGGTGTGATCTCGACGAGCTCGTCGTCGCCGATGTATTCGAGGGCGTCTTCGAGGGTCATCTTGCGAACCGGCGTGAGGTTCAAGGCGTCGTCGGCTCCCGCCGAGCGGACGTTGGTAAGCTTCTTATTTTTGCACACGTTGACGTTAAGGTCGTTCTCTCGGCTGTTCTCACCGACTACCATGCCGACGTAGACGTCTGTGGCCGGCGATATGAAGAAGCTGCCGCGTTCCTGGAGCTTCCAGATCGAGTACGCGAAGGCGCTCCCGGCCTCTGTCGCGACCAGGCTGCCGTTCTGCTTTCTTTTGAGGTCGCCCGCCCACGGTGCGTAGCTGTCGAAGATATGGCTCATGACGCCCTCGCCCTGCGTTATCGAAAGAAACTGCGTGCGGAAGCCGAACAGGGCGCGCGAGGGGATCTTGAACTCTATCCGGGTGCGCGAGCCCTGCGGCTCCATGTCCACGAGCTGGCCCTTGCGGTTGGACAACACCCCAATGAGGGCTGAGGCGAACTGCTCGGGGACGTCGATGACCAGGTGCTCGACAGGCTCGTGCAGCTTGCCTTCTATCTCGCGCACGATGACCCTTGGGGCGCCCACCTGTACCTCGTACCCCTCGCGGCGCATGGTCTCGAGCAGGATAGACAGGTGCAGCTCGCCGCGTCCCGAGACCTCGAATTCGTCAGGGCGCCGCTCCTCGACACGCAGTGACACGTTGGTTTGCACCTCCTTTTGCAGGCGGTCCTTGAGGTGGCGCGAGGTGACGTACTTGCCCTCCTTGCCGGCGAAGGGGGAAGTGCTCGGCTGGAACAGCATGCTGACCGTCGGCTCGTCCACCGTGATGGTAGGAAGCGCCTCAGGCTCGGCGAGGTCGGCGACGGTCTCCCCGATCTGGGTGTCTCCGAGGCCGGAGAGGGCCACTATATCGCCCGCGCCCACCTCATCGACCTCGATGCGCGCGAGCCCCATGTGCGTGAAGGGCTGGACGACACGTGTCTTGATCATCGTGCCATCCTTATGGATTAAGTTGACGAACTCGCCGCCCCGGACCCTGCCGCGCCGCACACGCCCCACGACTATGCGCCCCAGGTAATCCGAATAGTCGAGATCAGTTACGAGCATCTGGAAGGGGGCATCGAGGTCCACCTCGGGTGCGGGGATCTGCTCCAGGACCGTCTCGAAGAGCTCGCGCATGTCGTCGCGCGGGGTCTCGAAATCCTTGAAGGCCCGGCCCTCGCGTGCGACGGCGTACAAGATTGAGAAGTCCAGCTGTTCGTCGGAGGCGCCCAGGTCGACCATAAGGTCGAAGACGAGGTCGACGACCTCCTCAGGCCTGGCGTCTATGCGGTCGATCTTGTTGACGACCACGATGGGCTTGAGGCCGAGCTCTATGGCCTTGCGCAAGACGAAGCGCGTCTGGGGCATCGGACCCTCAGCTGCGTCAACCAGGAGCAGGCAGCCGTCCACCATGCCGAGGACGCGCTCGACCTCGCCGCCGAAGTCGGCGTGGCCCGGGGTGTCTACTATGTTGACCTTGACCCCTTCGTACTCCACGGCGGTGTTCTTGGCGAGGATGGTGATGCCGCGCTCTCTTTCGAGGACGTTGCTGTCCATGGCGCGCTCGGCTATCTCCTGACCGTGACCGAGCTGGAGGGTCTGCTGGAGCAAGCCATCCACCAGGGTAGTCTTGCCGTGGTCAACGTGCGCGATGATAGCTATGTTGCGGTAGTCCATGCTCTCTCCTGATCCACTCTTCTTATCGCCCGGCAGCCCCCCGCCGAGACAGACGTATCAGGGATCGAGGCACAAAAAAGCCGCGCGGTGCGGGTACTCAAGCCCAAAGTCTACCGCAGACGCAGCCGGACGGCTGCGTAGGCACAGCGTCCGCCGCCAGAACGTAGAGTGTCCCACGGTTTGCGGGTGTCGAGGTTGCCTCTTCCCGCCCGGCGGATGTTATATAGTTCGCCCTAAGGATTTTCGAGGCTCATGGGTTGTGTTATGGAGGGGGAAGATGCGGCACCTAGCGCTGGTCTTGTTGGCGGCTTTCCTGGCTGTAGGTCTGGCATCGCAGGTGGATGCGCAGGGCCGGTCAGACTCCGAGAGGGCTTCCGTCAGGGATCCCGACCAGATCTTGGGCTCTCCTCGGTACGGACAGACCAGGGTGGAGAGGTACGCGCGCTCGATGCACAGCACGCGCTACATCATGAAGACCATACCGATCTACTATAACCTGGCCCCGAAGCGCAACATAGCGCCGGATGTGCTAGTGGCCCAGGCCATGCTTGAGACCGGGTACGGACGCTACGGCGGCGACTCCCAACCCTGGAATATGGCCGGCATCAAGAAGGGTGGCGTGGTAGAGGGGGATACGCCTCAGGACTTCGAGGTCCCGGCTACCGCTTACGCGGGCGTGAGGATGCACGTGAACCACATAGCCGCCTACACGGGCAAGCGGCCTATCGGCACGCCGCATGACCGCTACTACGATGCCCGCGCCGCCCAGGAGAGCCGCGGGTACTGGGTAAGAAAGATCAGCCAGCTCGGAAACGGGACCTGGGCGACCGACCCCGCGTACGCGGGCCAGATCCGGAACATCCTCAACGATATAGGCGGACGGTGATCGCT
>DASQVA010000204.1:0-3448 GCA_035641035.1 Rubrobacter sp.
GTCTTGGAGGCGAGGCGTCGGCTGCTCGAAATGCGCGCCAAGGGGTTCGCAGCGCAGCTGGGGGGAGCGGCCGGCACGCTCGCCTCCCTCGGCGACTTTGGCACTGAGGTCCTCAAGGAGTTCGCCCGCGAGCTCGAGCTCACCGAGCCCGCAGTGCCGTGGCACACGGACCGATCCCGCATCGCGGAATTCGGGGGCGCGCTTTCGCTCCTCTCAGGCGCGCTCGGGAAGATCTCGCTCGACATCATCCTGATGGCCCAGACGGAGGTGGGGGAGGTCTCAGAGCCCGCTGGCGCCGGACGTGGAGGTTCTTCGACGCTGCCTCACAAGCGAAACCCCATCCTCTCCGTGACCGCAGCTGCGAGCGTCCGGCGGGTGCATGATCTATCGCGCACGCTGCAGGCGGCGATGGTTCAGGAGCACGAGCGGGCAGCGGGTGCGTGGCACTCAGAGTGGGAAGCCCTCTCCGAGGCCTTGGCCCTCACAGGCGGGGCGGCGGCCGCGGTCCGCGAGGCGACGGAGGGCTTGGAGGTCCATACCGAGAAGATGCGAGAGAACCTCGACGCCACCGGCGGTCTCCTGCTCGCCGAGCGCGTGACGACGATAATCGCGGAGCACTTCGGGCGGCTCAAGGCGCACGATCTCGTTGAGGCCGCCTCCCAGCGCACATTGGAGAGTGGGAGGTCACTGCGCGAGGAGTTACTCGCCGAGCCGGTGATCAAGGAAGTTCTCTCCGAAGAGGACATGGATGCCGCGCTCGACCCGGCGGGCTATCTCGGTTCGGCCGCGGCGTTCGTCGACCGGGCCTTGGAGCTCTACCGTAAGGAAGTGCGGGCATGACGGCGGGGTCTGCCGTAGAGGTACACCATCGACTCGAAGGCCCCGAGGACGCGGCGGTTCTCGTGCTGTCGAACTCTTTGGGCACGACGCTCGCGATGTGGGACGAGCAGGCGCCCGCGCTGAGCGAACGCTTCCGCCTCTTGCGCTACGACCACCGCGGGCACGGCGGCTCACCCGACCCGTCCGGCCCCTACAACATCGAAGACCTCGGGGGCGATGTTCTGGCGCTCTTGGACCGTCTGGGGATTGAGCGCGCCTCCTTCTGTGGCCTCTCTCTCGGAGGGATGGTCGGGATGTGGCTGGCTAGCGAGGCTCCGGAGCGTCTCGAGCGCCTCGTGGTTTGCTGCACCTCGGTCCAGTTCGCCGCCGAGGTGTACGACGCTCGCGCCCAGACGGTCCGGACAGAAGGTGTAGATGCGGTCGCCGACCGGGTGCTAGAGCGCTGGTTCACTCAGGGGTTCCGTGCCGATCACCACGAAACCATCGAATGGGCCTCGCGCATGCTGCGCAGCACATCCGCCGAGGGCTACGCGGGCTGCTGTGAGGCAATCCGGGACGCTGATCTGCGCAGCAGGCTCGGCGAGATCCAGGTTCCCACGCTCGTGATCGCCGGTGCCGACGACCTGGCGGCTCCCGTGGATCAGGCAGAGTCGATCAGCGAGTCGGTGTCCGGCGCGCGCGTGGTGGGGATACCGCACGCGGCACACCTGGCGAACATCGAGCAACCAGAGGCCGTGACGGGGGCCGTGCTTAAACATCTCGACCCAGTAGCGGGGAGGACAAGAGGCCGATGAGCGAGAGCTACGACAGTGGCATGCGAGTCCGCCGCGAGGTGCTCGGGGACAACCACGTCGACAGGGCAATAGAGCGTACAACAGAATTCACTGCCGCCTTTCAGGACTTCATCACACGCTACGCGTGGGGCGAGATCTGGACCCGTCCTGGCCTCGACCGCAAGACGCGCAGCTGCATCACGCTGACCGCGCTGGTGGCCCTGGGTCACTTGGAAGAGCTGAAGCTGCACGTCCGCGCCGCCCTTCGAAACGGCCTTACGCAGGACGAGATAAAGGAGGTTCTGCTCCAGAGCGCCATATACTGCGGGGTACCGGCCGCCAACGCCGCCTTCGCCGCCGCCCAGAGCGTTCTTGCCGACCTCGACGCCGGGTCCCACGGATCGCAACGGGGCGAACACGGATGACGACGCAAAGCCTCACGATGCCCCACGAACGGGAAGCGCGCCGCTGCCATACCGGAAAAGAACATTCGAGACATCTATCCGATATTGGCGTTTTAGGTTTACGCCCCTCGCTATGGTGCATTACGGGAGTGCGGGAACCAGAAGGTGGGAGAGGAGAAGTAAGAAGCGACCGGGTCTTGGGCAGCTCTCACGTTTCGAGCCCGGCTTGGGAGGACTACCGGGGACGATCTCCTCGTTACTGACCCCTCTGTTCTAAACGTTTCAGCGTGGGCGTTTCCCCGCGCGAGAAAGGAAGGTGTGGCATGCAGATCCTCGTATTACAGGGGCCCAACCTAACCCGGCTCGGGGTCCGCAAGCCCGAGATCTACGGAAAGCACACGCTTGGGCAGATCCAGGAAGCCATGGACAGCCGGGCCGAAAACTTGGGATGCAGTCTTGAACACTTCCAATCCAACCACGAGGGCGGGCTCATCGACTGGCTCCAGGAGCGCCAGGACGGTTGCGATGCGATCATCTGCAACCCGGCCGGTCTTACCAACTACGGGCTCTCGCTGCGCGACGCTCTGGTCGAGGCGGAGAGGGACCTGGCGATCGTGCACCTCTCCAACGTCCACGCGCGTGAGCAGTGGCGCCGCAACGACGTGTTCGCCGAGGTGACGAACCTGTACATCGCGGGGCTGGGGTGGCGGGGCTACGTGGCCGCCGTCGACGCCTTGCATGATCGGTACGTCGAGCGGACCGGGGCCGCGGACGAGCTCCGGATGGGGACGCTGCCCGAACGGGGCTAAGATCGGAGGTGGAGCCGTGAGTGAGACGGTTCGGATCGCGGTGGCGGGGGCGGGCCTGATCGGCCGCCGCCACATAGAGCTGATCCATGAGAGTAACTCGTGCGGGCTTTCGGCCATCGTCGATCCGTCCCCGGCCGCGGCCGACTTAGCCCAGGGCGCCGACGTGCCAATCTACCCGAGCCTCGCCGACTTGTTCGCCGCGCAGCGTCCGGACGGTGTGATCGTGGCCACCCCCAATCGGTTGCACGTAGAGAACGGCCTCGAATGCATAAGGAACGGCGTCCCGGTGCTAGTCGAAAAGCCCATCGCGGACTCGGTGGCGGAGGCGGGGCGCCTGGCCGATGGCGGCGGAGGCGGCCGGCGTCCCGCTCCTGATGGGCCACCATCGCCGTCACAGCCCCATCCTGGCGAAGGTGCGCTCGCTCGTGGGGGATGGCACGCTCGGGCAGATCGTCGCCGTGATGGGCAGCGCGATGTTCTACAAGCCCGACCACTACTTCGACGAGGGGCCGTGGCGCCGCGAGATCGGTGGCGGGCCGATCCTGCTCAACCTGATCCACGAGGTGGACGACCTGCGCTCGCTTTGCGGCGACGTCGTCGTCGTGCAGGCGTTCTCCTCCAA
>DASQVA010000205.1:0-11723 GCA_035641035.1 Rubrobacter sp.
TCGCACTTCAAGGTCGAGTTCCCCCTAGAACAGACCTACGGGGAGAGGGCCATACAGAAAAAGCATCCTGGCTCCCAGAAGTCAGACATGAACTACAAGCTGGATAACGCCATCTGGCTCTCGTGGAAGGCCCCTATCAAGCAGCAGGGTAGGCAGGGGTCGACCGGCGACATATTAGGGAAGCCGGAGCGTCCGGCCATTTTGGACCAGAAGAGCGAGGGTTTCACGGAATCCGAGCGCAAAGAGATCATGAGCCAGCTCAACGTCCTCAGCAACTCCTGCGCGCACCTCGGGTGTCCTGTGCGGTGGTTCACCCACGAGCAACTCTTCCTCTGCCCCTGCCACGGCGGGCTCTACGACATCAACGGGGGGTGGGTCGGTGGCCCGCCGCCGCGCGGGATGTACCGTTACACCGAAGCCGAGGTCAGGGAGAACGGCAAGCTCTACGTCAGGCACAAGTACGACATCGAGCCCGGCCTGGACAAGCAACAACCCTACGTGGTCTAGAGAGGGAGCACCGAGCATGATCGGCAGGATAAGAACCCAGACGGCGGAGACGAGCCAGTTCCTCGTCGACTGGATGGAGCACCGCACCGGGATAGTCACCATACTCGAGCATTTTCTCTACGAGCCCGTTCCCAAACGCGGCGCCTGGCTCTACACTTTGGGCAGCGCGGTGCTTTTCACCATAACGTTGCAGTTTTTGACGGGCATCCTGCTCCTGTTCTACTACGCACCGACCACAGACGACGCGTGGAACTCCGTCGATTACATTATGACCGAGGCGTACTTCGGACAGCTCATCCGCGGCATCCACTACTGGTCGGCGAACTTCCTGATGGCGTTTATCGGGTTGCACATGGGCCAGGTATTCTTCTCGGGCGGCTACAAGGCACCGCGGGAACTCAACTGGGTGGTCGGCGTGATCCTGCTCCTGCTCGTGATCGGGCTTTCCTTCACCGGCTACCTCCTCAGGTGGGACCAGGACGGTTTCTGGGCCTCTGTGGTGGGGATGAAGATCGGTTCGTACTCACCTTTCGTGGGCGGGTACGTGATCCACTTCCTTCTGGGCGGGGACGTAGTGGGGCCTGCGACGCTCTCCCGCTTTTTCGCCATCCACGTCTGGCTGCTCCCTGCCTTGATAGCGCCTCTTATCGGCGTGCACCTCTATCTGCTCAGGCGTCACGGGGTGTTCGGCAGCGAATTCGAGTACACGGACAGGCTCGCCAAGCTGCACGAACGACAGCGCCTCGAAGAGTACGCCCGCTACGAGACGGACGAGGACGAAGGGGAGCCCTACGTCGGCCGCCGCGACCGCGCGGACAGGGAAGGCTACGAAAGGGACGGTGAGTAACAGCTTTTACCGAGAAGGCTGACGTACCACTGGTACGATTGCGGTAAGGGACATGACACAGAGAAGAGGTGTAGAAAGTGTACACTCCGGCGACTGGCAAGGCTAAACCGGTTGAAGAAGAGGTAATTACCGAAGAGAACGTCTTCGAGCGTCCTGACGAGACCATGGGGTTCTTCCCTGGGCAAGTGCTCAAGGATGGCTACGTAAGCACCTTTATCCTCATCGCCTGCGTCATACTCTCCTACGCCGCCCCAGCACCGCTCACCGAGCCGGCGAACACGGCGACCGTCGAGTATGTGCCAAGGCCCGAGTGGTTCTTCTTCTTCTACGAGCAGATGCTCATGTTCTTCCCCGGATACGCCCTGATATCCTTCGGGGCCGTCGTGGTGCCGACGATCTTCATCGGGCTCCTCTTCGCCGTCCCATGGCTCGATCGGAGCCCGCAGCACCACAACGCCATCAGCAGGCCCTTCGCGTCGATCATAGGTATCCTGGTGGTCGTAGTCGTAGTCCTTAACATGCTTCTGGCTGTAAGCCGGATCATGAACTTCCCCACGGGCTAGAAGAGGCCGAGCGGTGCCCATAGGCAACCTTGACGTACCGGTAATCGGCAAGAACGTCGTTATCGCCGTTCTGGTCCAGACGCACATTCTCTTTGCGACCTTCATCATCGGGGCCGTCCTGATAGCGGCTACGAGCGAGTACCTCGGGATGGTGACCAAGCAGAACAACTACGAGCGCTTCGCGAGGAACCTGGCGCGCTTCGTGGTACTCCTGTTCGCCTCCGGTGCGGCCCTGGCGATCACGTTCGTGCTCGCACTGGTTACGCTTTTCCCCGTCTTTTTCTCCATCCTGCAGAATATCTTTTTCTGGGTCTTTCTGGTCGAAGCGTTCATGTTCTTGGGCCAGATCATCATCGTCTACGCCTGGTACAACGTGTGGGACAAGCTCGCCTACCGCAAGAGTTTGCACGTCGTCTTCGGTTTTATCGCAGGCTTCTTCGGGCTTATGGCGATGACCATGATCGACGCTGTCGCCTCCTTTATGCTCACGCCCGCCGAGGTCACCTCCGAGGCCGGCCTCGTGGCCCGCAGCTTCCTCAACCAGACGATGGTGCCGCTCAACATGCACCGCTTCGTAGGGAACTTCTCCTACGCCGGGTTTCTGATCGCTGGCTGGGCCGGCTGGCGATACCTGAGGACCACCCGGGAGGACGACAGGGAGTATTACGACTGGCTAGGACACTTCGGCCTCCTCTGGGGTTTCGGGTTCTTGATCATGCAGCCGATCATCGGCTACGGTTATCTCAAGGGCATCCGCGAGAGCGCGCCGGACGCCTTCAACACCATCATGCTCGGTAGCAAGGCGTGGGTCTTCAACCTACTCGTCCTCTGGATCGCCGTCCTCAGCATCGCCTCGACGGCGTACTTCGTCCACAAGCTGCGCTTCGCCATAAAACCGATGGAGACGTTGCGCAAGCTCGCTGTGGGCGCTCTCGGCTTCACCGCGCTGTTCACGGTGCTCAACATAATCCCGGCCGACGCCGATTTGATACCCCAGATCGGGCTGGTCTTCGGGCAGGGTGAAGGGACGCAGATTCCGCTGGGCAGCATGTACCCCTGGAAGTACATCGGCCTGATCGGGCTGATGCTCGTCGGCTTTTTCATCGTTGCCCTGTACCTGAGGGCTTCTGCAACAGGGTTCCATTGGGGACGGGCGAGCCGGTGGAGCCAGTACGCGCTGATGGCATGCGCCTTCTTCGTCGTGCTTACGATGATCACGATGGGCTACACGCGCGAGACCGCACGCCGGGTCGATAACGACCCTGCCTACCTCATCAACGACTGTGTGAAGCTAGACCAGCAGATCGTGAAGGAAGGCTGTCCGACCACACCCATTATGGAAGGGAAGGGGGGATGATGGACCTGGCGCTGCTCCTCCTCCAGCAAGGGACCACGGCCAACCCAGCGCCCATCGGAATCTTCCGGTTCTTCGTCGCCTTCGTTCTCATCGTCACGATCTACTCTTCTTTCTTGGGATTCACATACTGGATCAGTAAGGACGAATAGAAACAGCCGCCAGCATCCCTTCGAACATCGACGCTCCCACCGCAGAACGCAACATCGGCGATGGGAGCGTCTTTTCTTGCAAGCAGGAATCCCCGGAGCGGCCTTGGAGGGCAAACGAGTGACCTTCGTTTCTCGGCTGGACAACCTCCTCTAGATGAGGGAGGTGCCCATTCTCACGTTGTCAGCTTGCGCCAGAGCCGCCGGAGGCCCAACGCATGCTCTTCCACCCTCTTCTTGTTCACCACAGGGTAATCCGAGACGCTCACCAGTTCTTCAATCTCGGGCCACATCGGCTCTAACCACGCTTTCATTAGCTTCTCGGGTTCTATGCCGAGCTCGCCACGCGAGAAACCCGAGAAGGCTTCCCACATACCCCTAACGTCCTTCAGCACATCCTGCTGTAAGGTTTCCAAGAGGTCGGTGAATGGACTCCAACCCTTAGCTAGGTCAGTGGTTATCTTATCGAGGTCGCGTCCAGTCTTAGGAGATTCCACATCCGGTAAATCATCTCCCACCTTCGCCGATCTCTGATTCCTCTTAATCCCAGCTGCGTATCCGCGGAGGTAGGCCATGTGCGCTTCGCAAAGACAGATGTTCTGAAGCCCAGGGAGGGCATCGCTGAACGCCATAAGCATCTTCAGCTTGGCTACGCGCGGGGCTAGGTCCAGGCACACCGCAAGCGTTACCTCCTCGCTGGCCCTTACCCGATCTTCGTAGGCCTGGTCGTTCATCTCGTAGACCAGTCTCGGACAACTCTTCTCGAGGTTTCGCCACTCCTCCTCGTCACCGCGAGCGATGGCCTCGATATAGAGCCTGAAGCGCTCTTCCGGGGTGAGCCGGTCGTAGAGTTTCGCTAGGCCGTCACGCCTCATCCCGTCTTCCTCCCCTTGAGCACATCCTCGAGTGCTTCCATGCGACCTTCTAGCTCGCCGGTCTCCTTCCACCTTCTCTCCAACTCTATGATCCTAAGGTGCGTGTTCATGAGCTGATTCACGATCGCCGCCGGGCCCGTCTCCACCCCGCCTGTTAGCACCCTCTCTGTCAGCTCCTTGATCGAGGCCTTGATCTCCTTGAGCTCGACGTTCGGGGTGCTCCTCCCGGCCTTGGCGGCGTCGCGTTTGCGCTTGTCGGCGTGTACGGGGTCGTGGGCGTAGCAATAGACCTGCGATGCCCCAACGATGCGTCCGCAACGCTCCCCATTCGCCTTTATAGCGCCGCATTTACGCTTCAACGATGACCCTCCCCCCGCCCACCCCTACCTCCCGAGTTTCCAAACCCGCCACCTCGCGCTCGCTGCGCTCGTCCCCGATGGGTGGCGACTGCCGCAGCGCCCGAGCGACTCCGGCTCCGCCAACCACGTTGACTCCCGAGACCAATGGGGCGAAGGACGCAGGCCACGGCGCGTCCAACCAGCCCCACTTCGTGGTGGCGTCAGAGTGTGGCCCGTCGGTGGCTCTCGAGGTAAGGAGCATGTTGGTCATACCGAAGAGCGTAAACGCTCGCCCGCGCGGGCGCTAAAACACGTTCTGCGCGAAAAAGTGTTGGTAACCCTAAAGCGAGTGCATCGTGCGGATCAGCTGCTTGTGGGCCCTCTCCACGTTTTTCCACAGTTGGTTGGATGCGGAAGTATTAATTCCCTCCTCGGGAAGCCGCTCTAAGTGGGGCAGGTGGACCTTCCAGGCCGGATTCAACACGTGCTCGTTGAGGAGCTTGTGGATCTCCTTCCGGCCATCCATCCCCCCGTAGGTCCTAAGGAAGAATGCTACGATCGCGGGGATGAGGGTCTCCGGCTTCCACCCCGGGCCGCTCTTCCTACCCCGCAAACGCTCCCCGAGCCCCCCCTCGAGCAACCCCCTGCTAGCGTCCTCAACTAAACCGGGGGAGGGAAACTGCCCATCAGGCGGGCCGTCGCCCACGTGGATGCCCAAGAATACCGGTTCTATGATCAGACGGAGGTGGTGCTCGGTCAAAAAGGACGTTAAAGAGATCGCCCGCTCTTCGGGGCAGGGCAGCCCGTGTTCTCCCATGGCTCGTTCGTATGCCGAGGCCACTTCCTTCGGGGAGGCCGGCCTCGACCTAGGCATCACCTCGATCCACACCTCGGGCTTGGGACCCTCCCACACTTTCACCGAAACCGGGACGCGCTCGAGTACGAGTACCCCGCCCACCACCTCAATAGATCTTATCCTCCCGGTCTTCTCCAAGAGGTCGCCTGTGAGGCGTTCCCACTCCTCGGGGTTCCCCCATGCTTCCACCAGGGATGCCCTAAGTTCGGCCCGCCTACCCTCGCCGACCCTGACCTCGAGCCCTGCGTATGCCAGGGTCGGGAACACCCGGTCCTCATCAGCCCCGTCCTCAAGAAGCATCCGCGCGGCTTTAAACATGCCCGCGAAACGAACCTCCGGCGGCTCCTCACTCTCCTTCGCCAAGAAAAGCGCCCGCCGGTTGTAGGTTCGGTCATCAGAGCACCCCTCGCACCGCGGGAACAGGCCGCGGTAATCCAGCGGTCCCCAGTACCTGCCGCACCACGTGCAGTGCTTATTACCGCTCCACCGATAACCCCTCGAGGCCAGATGATCCAAGAACCCCGTGTGTCCCTCTGTGTCGGCCACTCTCCCTTACCTATAGTGGGTTGCCTTGCCTTCACTCTCTCCTTGCCCCAATTGTATGGAGGCTTTACGGAGCCAAAAGGTGCAATCCACGACCCGAGGTTCCTACGGGCGCCGACTCTTCGTAGAGGGCACCGCCGGGGCAGGAAGACGGAGGCGGCCCTGGCGCTAGGGTGATGGTACGAGTGAGAGGGGCAGGGACCACGAACTGAGCCCGGGGCGGTTAACGGGTGCGGGCGTTACGCCGGAGAGCGTTCACCCTCAAGGGATTTTGGCTCCGATCCGGGTACGCTTCGACCCATCGTTACACGCGCCTTTGGCACTGGTGCGAGGGTCGGAGACAGGTATATGGTAGTTGGGGAGCAAACGCTTCTTTCTAGCGTGGTACTTCCAGAGACCTACCCAGGAAGTGTGCTGCTTGAGGCGTTTGTAGGGGCGGTCACTCTTGCCGACGTAGCGGACTTCGTTCGTAACAGGGCAGACGAGGGCGTAGATGTAGGTGTTGTCGGGGGGGGGAATCTTCTAGTGAGTATCGCTACGCTAACCCCATGTTGCCCCACGTGACCCTTGTGGGCTTAGTCCGGACGCGAAGCAGTAACACCACCTCGTCTGAGTCTTGCACGTCTGGTTCGAGCCAATGAGCGGTCTGAATGTCTACATTGGTTATCAGGCTGTCGTCTTCGAGCAAGCAGAAGAACGGCGTTTCGTCGGATGAGGGCGGTATGTTGTCTGGCAATGCCGCCGTCTCGTTGGGCACCTTCAGGGCGTCTAAGAGGGTCTTTAGCCGGTTGTCTATGTCCCCGCTCCGTACGAAGATCCGGCCTTCGGGCTCGGGCCGAAGCATGACTATCTCCAGGCTCGCCACAAGGTCGAAGTACGAACTGATCAGGGGTGCGAAGTGATACTGGCCGACACGGCGCAGCAGGGCACGACTCTCCAGCGTTTCGGGCTCGGGAACAAGGAGGGCATTTTGAAACTCAGAAAGCTGAGGAAGCTTCCACAGCTCCTTGAGTTGCTTGTGGAAGTGTCTGCGGAGGTCGTGCTTGTGATCCTTGCGTTTGTTCCTGCCCGTCGCGGCCTTCAGGGGACCACGGTAGTAAAGCGTGAACTCCATGAGATAGCTCAGTCGGCGCGGAGATCACGGGGCGGCACGTCTAGGGCTTCCGCGAGTTTGCGGAGCGTCCGGGGGTGTGGCCTGGCTACAGTATCCTGTTCGATCTTGAGGATGGTCGCAGGGCTGACTTCAGCGAGCTTTGCAAGTTCCCGCTGCGACAGGGACAGATCTTCGCGGAGTCGTTTGACCTTAGCGCCGGTCGTTTCCTTCACGGCCATCATTGTAGCCAACTTCGTTTCCTTTCGCCGTAGGATCGCAACAGATGTACGATACCGTATTTTATGGCGAATGTCAACGAAAGTATTGCAAAACGAGGGCGATTAGTGTAGAGTACCCGTAGTCACAGAAAAAGCCTCGGGAGGATCTTGGCGGAACACCCCGAGGCCAGAACCAAAGGAGGGTATGTCTCCAATGGCTACACCAACAACTATACGGGATGGGGCGCAAAAAGTCGCGCCCGATTCCGCCGAACAGTGCATCCACTGTTCGTCCGGATGGGTTTACGAAGTGGACCCGGACACTGGAGAAGACATAGCGATGGGGCGCTGGATGCGCCCCGAGGGCAAGGCGATAGATAAGGCGGGAGCGCGATGAGCGTCCCGACGCCGACGCCCTGGAGGGTCGGGCGAGCCGGAAGGAGCATCTGGATCGAGGGGCCGAAGGGGAGCGCCGTGACGGAGCGGCTCCCCGGCGACAGGCGGATCGTCTGCGACTTCCGGTTGTTTGGAGACGAGGCCCTGGACGCGGAGACGGAGGCCAATTTCGCCCTGATCATCGAGCGCGTCAACGGCGGTGGGCGATGATCTGCCCGGAGTGCCTAGGGTGCGGCTGGAGGCCCTACTTTGTAGAGACGCTCGAGGGCGAGGAGGAGCGGGCCTGGGAGCTGTGCCCGGAGTGTGGGGGTGGAGACGCCTTCCCCTCGAAGGAGGGCGGGCAGGCTTCAGCGTCGAGCAGCCTGAGGTCTTCGTAGGCGATCACGTCTCAGGTCGCCACGACCGACACTCCTACTCGAACGGCGGAGAAGGGCCGGCGGCAGACAGACGGGGCCCTGAAAAGGATACGCGTTACGCAGCCGCGTAACGCCTGTCGAGGTAGCCACGGTTCGAATCGGGGTAATTCGCTAGGGGACACACGAAACAGCCCGAAATGCTGTAATAAGGGACATGAACATATTAGGTCTCGACATCGGCTTTTCGGTTGGGAAGGCGACGAACTCCTTTTCCCTGCTTGACATTGACGAGAAGCGTAAAGAGATAGGTTTAGTCGAGCGGGCCAAACGATTCTTGCGCGGCGAGGCTCTCGAACTCTTTCGGCGCCTGTCTCGCTTTTACCCGGAGATCAAGTGGGTTCGGTAGACGCTCCGCTAACGCCCGTGCGTTTGACCGATCGTCCGAAGTCCGGCCGCAGCGTCGATAAGCGGTTCTCCAAGGGCGTGTTCCATAGCTCGCAAGGAGGGCCGCAGCCCGATTCCATTAGCGTTCCGTTGCAGGGGTGGCCCTTGTACGAGGCTGGCATGGATGTTGTTGGGACGTTTCGGGAGGCGATGCTTGGCGATTACGGGCCCTTCGAAGGCTTTGAGAAAGCCCCGTCGAGTGGGGTGATCGAGTGCATACCGAAGCTGACCCAGGCCCTGCTCGTGCCCAGAGAGGTTGTACGCGAGCGCCGAGGCACGGTCGACGACTACCTCTTCCCGCTCCTTCCTGAGAAGGAGGGACCGTACAGGCGCAGGCTCGACCAAGCACTAGGCGACTACGGGTTCACCTTCCAGGTAGAAGAGATGATAACCATCTTCTCTGCGTTCTCGGGTTACGACGAGCCACGCGACCAGTGTATGGCCTGGATGCACCCGTGCGTACCGTCCCGGCCCGGCCGAAATTGGCATCGGAAACCGGGTTCGACGACTTCGACCGGAGCTTCCAAGAATAGCGAGGGGCAGGTGTGAGAAAAGAACCGCGGCTCCTGAGGGTAGGGGTTCTCGGCTGCGGACCGATCTCCCAGTTTGCCCACTTCGAGGCCTGCCGCAAGGCGCGCAACGCTGAGCTTTATGCCATCTGCGACGTCGCAGGGGATCTGGTCGAGAGGATGGCCGCCGTCCATGCCCCGCAGGTCACGTACACTGACTACAAAGCCATGCTCTCTGACCCGAACGTCGAGGCGGTGATCATCGCAGTGGCTGACCAGTTCCACGTGCCCGCCGCCAGAGAGGCCATCGAGGCCGGCAAGCACGTGCTCGTGGAGAAGCCTATGGGAGTGGACGTGGAGGAGTGCGAGGATCTGCGCGAGACGGTTCTGGCTTCGGGACTCGTGCTCCAGGTCGGCACCGAGAAGCGCTTCGATCCCGGCATCGCCTTCGCGCACCGCTTCATCCGGGAGCAGATGGGGGAGATGCTCGCCCTCAAGGCCTGGTACTGCGACTCTCTCTACCGTTACGCTATGACCGATACTCTGCAGCCTATTCCCCTGACCAGCGGGAAGGCCAGGCGACCAGAGGGCGACCCCAAAGCGGACAGGCGTCGTTACTACTTGATGGCGCACGGCAGCCACCTCCTTGACACCGCTCGCTTCCTGGGCGGGGAAATAGTGGGCATACGCACCCGGCTGGTGGAGAAGTTCGGTGCCCACTGCTGGTTCGCTGAGGCGGAGTTTGCCGACAGCAGCGTCGGCCACCTCGACCTCACCATCGCCGTGCGCATGGACTGGCACGAAGGATTTCAGGTCTACGGCGAGTACGGAAGCGTGATCGGAAAGACCTACAACCCCTGGTACCTCAAGTCAAGCGACGTGGAGTGTTTCTCTACCACAGACGGCCAGTACCATCGCCCCTTGGGCGAGGACGCCCACTTCTTCAGACTGCAGGTGGAGGGCTTCGCCGACCGGATACTTCATGGCGTTCCCACCTCTGGCGCCGACGTCGACGACGGGCTTGCGGCGGTGCGCGGGATAGTGTCCCTCGCGCGAGCTTCGGAGTCAGGAGCGAAGGTCTTGCTCTCCGAGGCAGAGGGTGGCGTCTGATGCGGGTTGGGATCTTCGCCAAGACATTCGCTCGTTCCTCACTCGGGGAGACGCTCGACGCGGTGAGAGCGCACAGGATCGGCTGCGTGCAGTTCAACATGTCCTGCGCCGGTTTGCCCACTATGCCCGAGGAAATCCCCGCGGAGCTGGCCGAGCGCATCCGGGTAGAGCTGGACGAGAGGAATCTCACCATGGCCGCCGTATCCGGAACCTTCAACATGATCCATCCGGACCGCGGGAAGCGGCGTGAGGGGCTGCGGAGGCTCGGAGTACTCGCTGACGCCTGCGGACGGCTGGGTACTTCGGTGATCACGCTGTGCACCGGCACACGCGATCCCGAGGACATGTGGCGCTACCACCCCGAGAACGACAGCCCAGGGGCCTGGAGAGACTTGCTTGTTTCAATGGAGCGGGCGGTAAGAGTCGCCGAGGAGCACGAAGTCACGCTGGCGTTCGAGCCTGAGGTGAACAACGTGGTCGACTCGGCCGAGAAGAGCCGTCGCTTGCTCGACGAGATAAGATCCTCGCGCCTGAAGGTGGTGATGGACGCCGCTAACATCTTCCGTGAAAGCGAACTGCCACGCGCAGATGAGATTCTTGACAAGGCTTTCGAGTTACTCGGTGAGGATATCGTCATCGCCCACGCCAAGGACGTCAAGAGTACGGGCGAGGTGGTCGCAGCAGGACGCGGCGAGCTGGACTATGATCGGTATCTGGAGAATCTGCGAGGCGTCGGGTTCGAAGGGCCTGTGATCCTTCACGGCCTGGGGGAGTCGGAGGTAGAAAGAAGTGTTGCTTTTCTCCGCGCCAAGCTTGTGAAGGCAGCCTGTTCTGAACACCGGGGAAGGTGAGTCGGCGTCCAATCGGTGCCCAAACGAGCAGGCGCCGAGGGTTCCCCGACGTCGCTCCAGGCTCCAGTTACGACTGCTGCCTCGCCTGACAGCGTCATGACTCCTCCTTTAGAGCTTCGAGCTGTTCGAGGCGGATGATATGGCCGCTGAGGCGTTGCGCGGCGGGGGTGCAGAGGTAGCTTATGAGCTCCGCCGGCTCCTCGGGAGGACGGAGCATCCCGAAATCTCTGTAGCCCTGGAACATGCGGTGGAGTTGTTTACCGATGAGCTCCTGGCCGAAGCTTCGCGACTCTTCCTGCATCCTGGTATCTACAACACCAGGATAGACGCCCGTTACGGCGATGCCGTAAGGACCGCCTTCGAGAGCCAGAACGCGGGTGAGCTGGTCGAGGGCCGCCTTCGAGGCGCCGTAGGCGGCCATCCCTGCGACCGGATGCCTGGCGGCGGCGCTGGAGACGTTCACTATGCGTCCCCAGTTCGCTGAGACCATTCCAGGCAGCGCTTCTCTGGCGCAGAGGAAGGCTCCGGTCACGTTGACGTCGAAGGCGTGCCTCCACCCTTCCGGCGGCGTGACAGCGACGGGGAGCGGGACGCCGGGTGTGCCCGCGTTGTTTATGAGGATGGTGACGTTGCCGAGTTCACCGCGCACCCTCTCGAAACAGGCTGAGACCGAGCCCTCGTCGGCCACGTCCAGGCTCACGGGTAGGGCTGTGC
>DASQVA010000206.1:0-2739 GCA_035641035.1 Rubrobacter sp.
GTGAGCAACACGTCGGCCTCGGCGAGGTACTCGTCGAGGCGCGCGCGGTCCGGGGCATCCTTCAGGTCGAGCTGGACCACCTTCTGCCCCGCGACGAGCGTCCCGTACCAGGCGGGGTTCGCGGAGGCCAGAGGGTCCCCGTTTGGCGGCTCGATCTTGATCACCGAGGCGCCAAGATCCTGGAGCCGGGAGGCCGCTGCGGGACCCGGCACGTTCTGGGCCAGCGTGACGAGCTTGGTTCCTTGCAACACCCCCGGCAGAGCGTCCTCGAGGGCGTCCGTCACCGCGCAGCCCTGGGTGCTCTACCGGCTCCTTCGAGAGAAGGCTTCTCCGCCTCCCCATACATAAAAAGTCCCTTCCCCTGAGGCATTGTGAGCGTTGATGTTAGCAGGCACAATGGACGGGGGCAAGACGGAGGTTTCTTTGCGAGAGGCCGGTTACAAGGTGGTCGCGGTGATGTTCTTTGGGAAGAAGGAGGTGGCGCGCTTTCCGACCCGCGAGCAGGCCGAGTGGCGGGCCAAAGAGCTGAACGAGCACTCGGAGAGGAACCCGCGCGGGTACGTCCAGTACCTGGTACAACCCGTGGAAGAGCGCCCGAAGAACGGGTGAGCTCCTGCACGCACTTTAGTGAGCAGGGCACGATCGCCTAACCGCTAGACCAGCGTCAGCTCGATCTCCGGCTCCTAGCCGATGCAAGTGAGACACGAAGCTCAGGGATGCGTTGCATCTGATAACCATGCGGGAGGAGCGCCGGTTGAGGTCCTCGGCGTCGCCTTTACCCGGTCCCTCGCCGGCCAAAGTAAACGAGCCTACCCGAGGTGAAAAAGGGTGAAGGGACGATCCCGGTGAGACCGTTCCTTCGAGAGGAGTTGCTCTGGAGGAGCGTCTTAGCGCAGTGCGCGCAGCGCGCGGTGCCCAAGGAGGCCCGCGACCAGAAGGAGCACGGCCCCGAGCGTGAGCGGAAGACCGCCGGTGGCTGGGAGCGAGGGTTCGCCGGAGGACCTGGCTGCCTCCATAGCCTTGTTGCTGATGGCCGCGGCGACCTCGCCGTCGCTCTCGTCTATCAAACCGTCCTCGTTGACATCCACGCCGGACGCAGGGTCTGTGGTAACGCCGGGGCCAGTGTCGGGGGCGGGCGTCTCGGGGTCTGTTGTGGCTGGCGTACCGCTCCTGAAGTTGGCCCTGGCCCTGAAGGTCCTGTCACCGGTGAGCGGCACCTCGCCGAAGTCTCGGATCACCTCGATGTTACCGCCGCTCTCCTGCGCTATCTGAACCGGCAGCGACACGGGCTCCGTGCCCGGCGGCACCGGCCTCGGACCTGGCCCGAACCTGTCCAGGGTCGTGCTGCCGGTGTAGATGCCGTCGCCGTCCGGGTCAGTGAGCGGCACCCTGATCCCACCTTCAGCCGGAATAAAG
Organism: Rubrobacter sp.; assembly: GCA_035641035.1. Taxonomy (GTDB): domain Bacteria; phylum Actinomycetota; class Rubrobacteria; order Rubrobacterales; family Rubrobacteraceae; genus Rubrobacter_D. The sequence goes on from DASQVA010000206.1 coordinate 1,417, forward strand.
CCGAGCAACGTCGTGCCCTCGGGAGGCTCGCCCTTGACCGTGACCTCGAACGAGAGCGTAACCGTATCTACCGCCGGAGGAGTCTCTGCTGGTGAGGCCTCCGCTGGTTCACCCTCTTGGGCCTCTTCTTGGGCCAGGGCCGGCGCCGCGATCGCGAGCAACACCGCCAGCATCCCGATCAGGACCTTTAAACGCTTCGGCAAGGTTACCCCCTCCTTCTCCTCCGAACTCAGCGAAGTTGAACGAATTCTACCGTGTCGTTGCCGGCGTTGCACCACCTGAAGGTATGCTCGCGAGGGTCGCTCATGCAACCCGCTCCCCCCTGACGATAAGGCGGTCGGAGTAGTCTGGCAGGGTACAGGTCTGCAGCGAGACGATGCTCTTGCCCGGCACGGGTTCCGTAACCTGAGTATCCTCCGGTCCGACTACCAGTGACTCCGTGATCCGGTAGGTATATCGCCCCCCGGCACTGTCTTCGAGAATTATCTCGTCGCCGCGAGCCAGCTCGTTCAGCCGGAAGAAGACGAGGAAGGAGCCGGTCCCGAAGTAGCCCATCCGGTGCCCGGCGATGTAGGTATTCGCCCCCGGTTGCCAAGGAAACCCGGTGTCGGGCAGGTGGATGGTAGAGTCGTCTAGGTCCTCTTCGGAGAGCGAGGTGTGGACCGTTACGTCTTCCAGCCCTATCTTGGGGACCGTCAGGTAGAGGGTACCGTCCGCGGGCGCGTCGGTGGGCCCAGCCTCGGCCCCGGTGGGGAGGTCGCCCGCCGTGCCGCCTGGGGGGCCGACGAAGAACAGAGCGACGAGCCCCAGCCCCACCAGCACCATCACCGCGCCGATCAACCTCATGAGTGCAGCCATCACGCTTACTTTTCCTCTGCTTCAACGGCGAGCTCGAACGAGAGCGTGACGGTCCTGTCCGGGGAAGGGCCGGGGGGCGGGCCGTTCGCCGGATCTCCTTTGGTCTTCCCCTCCTGGGCCAGGGTCGGGGCGGCGGCCGCCAGCAACACTATCAGCCTCAGCGCCGGTAGGATCAACCTCTTCATGATAGTCCTCCTTCTCCGCGGGTTCGGAAAACCTACCAGGAAAACTCTCTCACCCCTGCAGCGGGCCCGCATCCTCCGAAAGAATGACTTCCGGTCGCTTTTAGTATGATCTTCCGGTGCCTTCTCTCGCTCTGGTCGTCATCCTTCTCGTACTACTTTAAGCGACAAAGGTAACAACACGGTTACGTTTCGGGGGTTCTCCGGTGACGGTTTCGTCCCACCCGGCTCCCGTAGCCGACGCGGCTATTCGGGCGGTATCCTCTCTTTATGAAACCGGAGC
>DASQVA010000207.1:0-6538 GCA_035641035.1 Rubrobacter sp.
CGTGACGTAGCGGCGGCGGTCGACACGCGCCAGATCGGGGCAATCGGGCTGACGCACCAACGCGAGACTTGTGAGGAGATAATGCAATGGCTAACTGGGCCAGTATCATCCTTTGCGGTCCCGGTCCTCTCACGCTACCGACGCCAGCAAGGCCTAATGCTGCGACTCTATGGTGAAATAGTTGTGGAAGCAAATGTGCCTCGTTGTTCATTGCCATACGATTGATGCTGGATTTGTAAGCCCGTGCAACGCTTGGCAACCCCGAACCGCTCACTCGTAATGAGATTAGGTCAGCGGTTCGAGTCCGCTCGTCGGCTCTTCGCCGGTAATTCGGGGTAGTAGGGTTTTCTTGTGGAACGTGCGGTCGTTCTGGTCGAGAACTACAGCATCGGTCATCATGGTTGAACCGATATACCATACATACGGGTGTCCAAGAGATCGCGGTTCTGTGGTTCGGACTATCTTCTTCTGATGGAGGTGTTCGGAGTAGGTTTCATGCTTCTACGATCGTCCCCGGGTCAATGATTTTGACCGACGCTGTAGAAGGTGCGTACAGCCCGCCGGCATGGCCGTTCTTCTCCGGGCGGCAGCGTCCTTCTTGTGGTGCCGGGCTAGAGGTGCACGGTTGGCCGATTCGAGGGACCAATGGAGAACCTTGGAAGCTACTGCGGTACAGGGGACCTTCTCCGCGAGGTTGGCCCCGAATATCCGCTCGAGCGGCGCCTGCCTTTGGCCTCCTAGCATTATCAGTCCGGCGTCGATCTCTTCGCCAAGAACAGCGATCTCCTTCTCCGGCTTCCCCTCCCTGTAGTAGGAGGCCGCAACGGTGCCGCCGAGATCCTCGCCTATCCGCCGCACCCGATCGTCCAACACCTCGAGGCCTTTGAGCCTCCTCCCCTGGTCAAGTCCGGATTGTGAACCCGATACCTCCAGTCGGCTGGGCGAAAACGTAGCGAGGTAACGGCTGCGCGCGACTACGCCGTTGCTGTCCGCCCACGCCGCAACCTGTGGAGGCTTCCGCGAAGCCTCGTTACGTTCGCCCCGAACGGGTTGGTTGCGTAAGACCACGGCTATGCGCACGGGATCTTCCCAGCGCGATTTGTCTGTGCCGGCCTGGCTTAACTTGTCAGAGACTGGACGCGAGGATCGGCTAAGCCACGCACCGAGCCACGTGAGTCGCTTGACGACGGCAAGAGTTTCTAATATCATAATGTAAAGACATATGTACATAAACGTGTGATTGCGGGGTACGCGGAGAGTGGCGGATCAGACGTACAGGGTACTGGCCGGTGTGAGGTTGGAGCATTCCAGTCCGGTGCCGCTCTACCATCAGGCGGCTCAGGCGCTCGAGCGGGCCATCGAAGACGGACGGTTGCCGCGGGGCAGCAAGCTGGAGGGTGAGCTGGACCTAGCGGAGCAGCTCGGGATCAGCCGTCCCACGATGCGTGCGGCCCTGAAGCAGTTGGTGGACAAGGGCTTGCTCATAAGGAGGCGGGGCATCGGGACGATGGTCGCGATGAAACCCGTCAGGCGGGCGGTCGCGTTGACGAGCCTCTACGACGACCTGAAAGAGTCGGGCCGGGAACCGACCACCCGGGTCCTGGACTTTGAGGAGACCTCTTGCCCGCCCGAGATCGCCGAGCACCTGGAGCTTGGGCCGGGCGCCCCCGTGTTGCGCTTCGACCGGCTGCGCGTTGCAGAATCCGACCCGATAGCCCTCATGCACAACTACGTGCCGGTCGGCCTGTTAGGGATCGAGAGAGAGGACCTGGAGCTGTCGGGGCTCTACGACCTGTTCCGCCGGGCCGGCATCACCCCGCACGTCGCCACCCAGCGGGTCGGGGCACGCAAGGCCAACGACGAGGAGGCCGAGCTCTTGGAGATGGAGCCGGGCGACCCCGTACTGACGATGATGCGGACGGCGTACGACACCGCCGGGCGGCCCATAGAGTACGGCTCCCACAGCTACCCGGCGGAGACCTACTGGCTGGAGATGATGCTCGCGGGGTTGTAGCGCAATGTTCCACGCCGGGGTGGGACCGCCGGCGATACAGGCGATACACGGATTGGGTCGCCCGGCGGGGGCGGACGGCGAGGGAAAGGGCGAATATGAGGAAAGAGATAGGCATAGCGGTAGTCGGGCTAGGATGGATGGGACAGGTGCATAGCCGGGGCTACCGGCGCCTGTTCGACCATTACCCCGATTGCCCGCTCAAGCCGCGGCTGGTAATGGCGGCCGACGCGGTCGAGGACCGCGCGCGGCAGACCGCGGACCTCCTCCAGTTCGAAGGGTGGACGACCGACTGGCGGGAGGCCGTCGAGCACCCCGAGGTCGAGGCGGTGAGCATCGCTGCGCCCAACTACCTGCACAGGGAGATAGCCGTCGCCGCCGCCGAGGCCGGGAAGCACATCTGGCTCGAGAAGCCCTGCGGGCGGGTCCCCGCCGAGACCTACGACATCGGGCGGGCCGTCGATGAGGCCGGGGTGAAGAGCATGATCGGGCTCATGTACCGCCACGTGCCGGCGGTGGAGTACGCCAAGGAGCTCATCGCTGCCGGGGAGCTCGGGGAGATCACGCACTACAGGGGCTACTTTCTGGCCGACTACGCCGCCGACCCCAACGGGGCGCTTACCTGGCGCTACAAGCTCGACGGCGCGGGCCTCGGGGTGCTCGGGGACATCATGCCCCACACCGTCGACATGGCCCAGAACCTCATCGGCCCCATCGAGAGCGTCTCGGCCGAGAAGGAGACGTTCATCAGGGAGCGGCCTGAGGTCCCGGAGGGCATGGGCACGGGCCACTTCGTCGTCGAGGGCGGCGAGATGGGCGCCGTCGAGAACGAGGACTATGCGGGCAGCCTCTTGCGCTTCGAGAACGGCGCCAGGGGGACGCTCGAGAACAGCCGCACCTGCATAGGTCCCCATGTGAGGAACAGCTTCGAGGTCAACGGCACGCGGGGCGCGCTCTCGTGGGACTTTCAGAGGCTCAACGAGCTCCAGCTCTACAGGACGGACGGAAGCGGAGACAGAGGCTACAGGACCGTCTACGCGGCACCCGGCATGGGGGACTTCGGCAGGTTCCAACCAGGGGCGGGCATTTCGATGGGCTACGACGACCTTAAGGTCACCGAGGCCCACAAGTTCCTCACCTCCATAGCCGAGGATCGACAATGGGAGCCGGGAATGCGCGAGATCGTCTCGGACATGCGGGTCATCGAGGCGATGGACCGCTCGTGCGCCACGGACCGGTGGGAGAAGATCGAGGAGCCCAAACCGGTACCGCAGGCCGACCCGCGCGTGGCCACCGGCGAACGCAGGATGGGGGCGACGCATGAACAATAACCGGGATCACTCGCTCGACCTCGTGTGCATCGGGCGCACCTGCGTGGACCTGTACGCCGAGCAGGAGGGCGCGAGGCTCGAGGACGTGCAGTCCTTCCGCAAGTACGTCGGCGGCAGCGCGGCCAACATCGCCCTCAACACGGCCAGACTCGGGGTGAGGAGCGCCATGCTCACTCGGGTGGGAGAGGAGCAGATGGGTCGCTTCGTGCGCCAGAGCATGGAGGATACCGGCGTCGACGTCAGCCACGTGACCTTCGACCCGGATCACCTGACGCCCTACGTCTTGCTCGCCATCCGGGACATAGACGGCTTTCCCAGGATCTTCGCCTACGGCGACGCCGCCGACCTCGCGCTCGACGAAGACGACGTCGACCCCGAGTTCGTTGCCTCCTCCAAGGCGCTGCTCGTCACCGGCACGCCCCTCTCGCGGGCCGGGAGCCGGACGGCCTCGTTCAAGGCGATAAAGGCCGCGAAGGAGGCCGGGACGAAGGTCGTCTTCGACCTCGACTACAGGCCCGTCTTCTGGGGCGTGGCCTCCCACGAGCAGGGCGGGGAGATGTTCGTCGCCAGCGAGAGAGTGACGGAAGCCTACAGGACCGTGCTGCCAAGGTGCGATCTGGTGGTCGGCACGGAGGAGGAGATCCGGATCGCAGGAGGCTCGGAGGATACCCGCCGATCGCTCCTGAGCATCAGAGAACTGTCGGACGCGACGATCGTGCTCAAGGTGGGCGCGATGGGCGCGATAGTCTTCCCCGACGACATACCCGAAGACCTAGAAGACGGGGTGCGGGTGCCGGGCTTCCCCGTGGAGGTGTTCAACTCCGTGGGGGCAGGGGACGCGTTCATGAGCGGCTTCCTCTCCGGCTGGCTGCGCGAGGAGCCGCTGGAGGAGTGCCTGCGACTGGGCAACGCCTGCGGCGCCATCGTCGTCTCCAGGCACGGCTGCTCCCCGGCGATGCCGACGCCAGAGGAGCTGGAGTACTTCCTGAACATGCCCGAGAGGCCGCGCCGCCTCCGCGACGACGTCTGGCTCGAGCACCTCCACCGGGCGACGACCCGCCGGGAGCCCGAGGAGCTCCGCGTACTTGCCATAGACCATCGCTGGCAGCTCGAAGAGGTCGTCGACGAACTCGGCGTGGACCGCGGGCGCTTGCGGGACCTGAAGGTGCTGCTGGCGCGGGCATTCATGGGGGTGGCGCAAGGGGATCCCTCGGCCGGAGTGCTAATCGACGACGTCTATGGGGATCAAGCTCTGGGAGAGCTCACGGGGAGCGGGACCTGGATCTCGCGGGCCGTCGAGGTCGCCAAGAGCCGGCCCGTTGAGTTCGTCGGCGGCCCGAACCCCGCCGCCACCATAAGGGCTTGGCCCGAGGAGCACGTCGTCAAGTGCAACCTCTACATGCACCCGGACGACGACGAGGGGACGAGAGGGATCCAAGAAAGGCGCGTCCTCCAACTCCAAGACGCCTGCGTCAAGAACGACCGGCGGCTGCTGCTGGAGGTCCAAACGTCCCCGGGCACGCACTACGACGAGAACAGCATGGTCGAGCTGCTCGAGAGGTTCTACGAGATCGGGGTGCGCCCGGATTGGTGGAAGGTGCCGCCGAACGCAGAGCCGGAAGTGTGGCAGAGGATCGGGGACGTGGTGCGCGAGCACGACCCCTATTGCGCCGGGGTGCTCGTCCTCGGACAGGCCCTAGAAGAAGCGAAACTCGGGGAGTTCTTCGCCGTCGCGGCCTCGGAGCCTCGGTGCAACGGGTTCGCCATTGGACGTTCCATCTACGGCGGGCAGGCGCGCCGATGGCTCTCAGGAGAGATCGACGACGAAGAGCTCACGTCCTCGGTGGCCGAGGGGTACCGGCGGATGGTCGACCTCTGGCAGGGAAGGGCGAAGAGCCGGGCCCGCGAAGGTGCCAGGGGATGAGCGGATCCAACGGCCGCCAGCAGGTCTCGTGCGCCACCGAGGCGCCGGCCGACGGCGAGCAGGACGATGAGATAGCGATGTACGAGCCCGTGCGCGTGGGCCTGGTGGGACTGGGGAGGATGGGCCGTTTCCACGCAGCCAACCTGGCAGGCCGCATCCCCGGGGCCAGGCTGGTGCGGATGGCGGACGCGACCGAGGACTTGGCCCGCGAGAATGCTGTCCGTTTGGGAGGCATGGCGTGGTCCACCAGGTACGAGGACCTGCTCGAAGACCCAGACGTCGAGGCGGTCGTCGTGGCCAGCCCGACGCACCTGCACGCCCAGATGGTCGAAGCCGCCGCCTCGGCGGGCAAGCACGTCTTCTGCGAAAAGCCCATCTCCCACGACCTAGGGCGCACCTACGAGGTCATCGAGGCCGTGCGGGCTGCGGGCGTCAAGTTGCAGGTGGGCTTCCAGCGCAGGTTCGATCCCGACTACCGCGCTGCGAAAGAGAGGATCTCCGGAGGACACATCGGCGAGGTGTACCTCTTCCGCACCACCCTCCGGGACATGCGCTCGCCTGGCTTCGACTACATAAAGGGCTCGGGAGGCTTCTTCGCCGACGTCACGGTCCACGACTTCGACGCGGCCCGCTGGCTAGTCGGGGAGATCACCGAGGTCACCGCGGCCGGCGCGGCGCTCTCGGACCCCGGTTTCGAAGAGGTCGGGGACATAGACAACGCCGTGATCATCCTGCGCTTCGCGGGCGGGGCCCTCGGTGTCATAGACAACAGCCGCGTGGCCGGCTACGGCTACGAGTGCTCCAGCGAGATCCTGGGCCACCGCGGCTCGCTGAGGATAGACAACCACCGGCGCGTCTGTGTCGAGACGCTCACCCCCGGTCGGGCGTGCCGGGATTACGTCTCCGACTTTGTCGAGCGCTTCGCCGAGGCCTACCGCGGGGAGATGGAACACTTCGTACGCGTTGTGCGCGGCGAGGCGGAGCCCCACCCCAACGGGACCGACGCGGCCGCAGCCACGGTCCTTGCCCGCGCCGCCGAGCGCTCCCACCTGGAGGGCAGGACCGTCCGGCTGAACTGGGAGACAAGAGACGGCGAGACCTTCTACGAGGAAGCGGAGTAGGGCCTTGATGCCGCGCGCAACAGCGGAGGTCAGGGTATGAGCGAGATCGGGGTGGGCCTCGTGGGCTACAGGTTCATGGGCCGGGCCCACTCCAACGCCTACCGTCAGGTCGGCCGCTTCTTCGATGTGGACCCCACGCCCCGGATGCGCG
>DASQVA010000208.1:0-26546 GCA_035641035.1 Rubrobacter sp.
GTAGCCTTGGAGACCCCGGCCCGCTCCGCGATCGCCTCCACCGTTGCTGCGGCGAACCCCTCGCTCTCGAGCAGTTCGTTGGCAGCTTGCAGGATCGCACGGCGCGCCCTCTCGCTGCGAGGACGGCCCGGTGGTCGGGTCCCCGGGTAACTCTCTGCGGCTTGCTCCACGGCTTGCATACTAGCAGCACACAATGGTGCGGAGTAGGAAGAATTACTAGACAAAACGTTTCGTTTTGTTATTCTGTGTCAGGTAAACACAAAGTGAGTGAGGTGCACCGGGCAATTGGCGAAAGCTAAGAGACATTGAGGTATGTAAAGGAGATGCCTGCCACGTCGCTTACCACCGACAAGCGAGTCGGGGCAGAACGTAAAGACGAACGATCGAAGGCGACCCATCGTACAGAGCTCTTCTTGATCATGGCAGTCTTCCTCTTGGGCACAAACCCCGTGGCTGTCAAGTACGCCGTCTCCGCCGTTCCCCCTTTACCCTTCGTGGCCCTGAGGTTCATGGTGGCGGGTTTGTTACTCCTCGGCGCCGTAAGTTGCTTGAGATCCGGAGGAGGTGTCGACCGGAAGGACCTACTACCCATGATGGGAGTGGGTGCGGTAGGTGTCGGCATGACGAACATGCTCTTCACCTCGGGTGTGAATCTTACGAGCGCATCGGACACCGCCCTCCTATACGCGGTCGTCCCGGTGTGGGGCATGATCCTGGGCTCTGTGCTGGGGTTGGAGAGGCCCACTTTCAGGGGCATCCTCGGGGTCGGGCTTGCCTTCATGGGTATCGTCGCCGTCGTGTACGGGGGTTTGGGCGGGAGCGGCTCCAGCCTCAAAGGAAATCTGCTGGTTCTGGGGGCCACGGTGTGTTGGGGATCTTACACAGTGCTCTCCTTGCCCCTCCTCAAAAAGTACTCGCCACTTGTGGTCGCTGCCTATACCATGCTCTTTGGAGGCCTTGCCGCCTTACCGTTCGCTTTTCCAAGCCTCGCAAGCGTAGACTGGGATGCGATGGACGTTGGGGTGTGGGCGGCGGTCGCCTACTCGACCATCTTGGTGGCTGCAATCGGGTTCTTCGCCTGGCAGAGGGGAGCCTCCCTCCTCGGCGCCAACAAAGTACTCGTTTACCAGTACCTCATCACCTTTGTTGGGGTCGTCTCGGGCATCGTGCTCTTGGGTGAGGAGCTCGGGGTCGAGAAGGTCATAGGAGGAGTTGTAATTCTTTTTGGCGTGTACCTAGCCCGGCGCTAGTAGTAAGGGATGTATGCCCGTCCCTGCTCTTCGACCGCGCGAAGAGGGAGGTAGAACGGAGAAGCTCAGTTCCATTCCGCTGCAACCACCCTCGCTAAGACGTGGCGGGATTCATACGTGCACGCAGTCAGTTTGGCGTGGAGGGACGGCCAATCCCTACCCCGATAGGTGTTCGTCCTCGTAAGCGTCGTCTCTGTTGTGGCACCGGTGGGGAGGCCTCACTACCAACAAGATTCTGAGTGGGGGAACACCCACTGGCCATGTACCTCGCCCGACATCAGGGAGAACCACCCGCGATCCCTCCCTGCCTCACCCTACAGAGTACCGCTCCTGCGGCCCCCTCCGACCAGATCGGCAACGAAGGGATAGCGGTAGTCCACGCCTTGGTTGACTTTGTAGGCGGCGTAGGCCATGTGAACGAAGGGCACGAAAGAGAGCAAGATCATCACCGGTAGGAGCAGGAAGCCTACAATGACCATCATCAGGAGGCCCGTGACGGTCCACCCTATGGCGAGGATCACCGCCCAGGCCGCCTGGTAGAGCGCCGACTGCACGGCGTGAAAGGCGATCCGCTCGGAGCGGTCCCTGTAGACGAACCAAATGATCAAGGCCACCACGGGACCGAAGAAGCCCGTGAGCAGGTTAACGAAGACGGAGAGGTGGGCGAGCACCGACCAGGTGTTCTCGTCCCTCGAGCTCATGCCCGTTGTCGTAGTCAACCCTGGTGCCGACCCGCCACCGGACCCTCGCGGCTCGGGCTCGGCTCCGTAGTTTCTTCGCTCTTCATCCAAAGTCACACCTCCGGAGCTCTCTACGTATCTACACTGATAAGTACGCTATGTTGGTTAGAACGTTTCATAGCCGTTCGGTTACGCTCCACACCCGTCCGGTTGAGATCCTGCCCAGCTGACGCCATGAGGCCCCACTCGGATCCTCTGGATAGGACCCACACTGGCTGTACTCTGCGGTTGAGGTCGAGGGCTACAGAATGCTCGTAACCCGAGGGTTCTTTAAGGGCAAGAAGCGTTTCATGCACATGCCGTTGTGGATAAACCCGTAAAGACGGTGGATAACGGGAATCCTCAGCACGGAAGTGTAAGGCTATGATGGAGGTCTATGGGTCGCTCTGTTGGACTGGCGAGGGTGAATCGAAGGGCTGATCCCGTCCCCAGCGCAGTAGGAAGGAAGGTACGGTGGGTGACGTGGTCCTAGAGGTCCCGAAAGGGAGGTAGGGTTGGGGGGTCACCATTCGCTGCTGGTACGTCCGGTTCGGGGGTCGGGTCGTCGCCTCTTCCATCCCTCCCGCCTTGGCGGGACGATCCGTTAGGTAGGCGAGGTAGGCTGGCATCTCGATCACCGGCGCCACGAACGTGTGGCCGGCGCGGTAGTCGTGCGGCACTCGTCCTCGAAACAGCGCCAGACGTCCGGTACAGCGCCCGCCCACCAGGAGGGGTCGGGGACACTATCGCGCCAGATCCCCACTCCTTCGAGTTAGCGCACGCCGCTCTCCGCAACACCGGACAGCTTCTCGAAGAGAACATCGAAGGTCCTCTTGCCCTAGGAGGGCATGCGGTCTTCTAGTCAGGCCTTGTACGGGTATCCCAGCGCCGCGGGCACGACGGAGGAGGTAGCCGGGCGCCCAGGCCCGCCTCCCGCAGGCGGACGGCTACGGAGAGATCGCTTACCCCGCATCCCACTACAATCGCGTCCACGCAGGCCAATCACACCTCCCCTTCCGCTTCTCTCACCTCTACTGACACAATGTATGCCTGGTTGTCCGACTCCGCGAGCCCTCCGGTGATCAAGACCAAGAGAACGAGGTCACCGCTGGGAGCCATCCCGGGAGCGAGCGTGTAGAGTGTACGGATCGTCCGGGACCGTGTTCCGGTTGGTAAAGGTCGTTCTCCGAAGGGGAAATCTATGAGCACGCGCGGCACGAAAGAGGCGGGTTACGTGGCGACCAATGTGCTGGCGAGCGCGGGGGTCCGGCGCCTCTACACCGTGCCAGGTGAGAGTTTCCTGGAGATCCTGGACGCGGCGGAGGTCCATCCGGATCTCTCGCTCGTCTCGACGCGCCACGAATCGGGCGCCGCGTTTATGGCGGAGGCCGAAGGCAAGCTCACCGGAACGTCGGCCGTAGCGATGGCGACCAGGGGCGTGGGCGCCTCCAATCTGGCTATCGGGGTACACACCGCACGCCAGGACTCGACGCCGATGCTTATCCTGCTCGGTCAGGTGGAGACGGAGTTTCTCGGGAGGGAGGCCTTCCAGGAGGTGGACCTCGCCGCGTTCTACGCCCCGATCACCAAATGGTCGGCGACGGTGCACCGCGCCGACCGCCTCGCCGAGTTTGTCGCCAGAGCCCTCAGAATCGCCACCTCAGGCCGCCCCGGCCCCGTCATGCTCGCCCTGCCCGCAGACATCCTGGGCGAACGGGTCCCGGACGACCCGAGCAGCGTAGGCGTGCCTGCCCCAACCGGTCCCGTGCCGGCGCCGGGGGAGGTCCGGGCGGTCGTCCGGCGGATCGCCGCCGCGCGCCGCCCCGTCGTGATAGCCGGCGGCGGGGTGCGAGGGGCGCGGGAGGCGTTGATATCTTTCGCCGAGGCGTGGGGCGTTGGCGTCTACGCGGCGTGGCGCAGGCAGGACATCTTCCCAAACTCGCACCCGAACTACCTAGGACACCTCGCGCTAGGCGCGCCGCCAGATACTTTGAAGGCGCTGGAGCAGGCTGACCTCGTGATGGTGGTCGGCTCTCGGTTGAGCGAGGTGACCACCCAGACCTACTCGCTGCCGCGCCCGGATCAGGCGGTAATCCAGGTGGACGGGGACCCCGCCGAGGTGGGGGCCACGGTCCCCGTAAAGCATGGCATAGTCTCCGACGCTGGGGCCGCCCTGGCCGCGTTCTGCGCGCAAGCCCCGACCCCACCCCCGACGCGGGACTGGGCCGAAGCCCACCAGGCATACCTCCACTCCAGCTCGATACCCCCGGGCCGGGCCACGAACGGGATCGACCCCTCCCGGGTCGTGGCGGCCCTAAACGAGGTCCTGCCCGAGGACGCCATCCTGACCAACGACGCTGGTAACTTCGCAGCCTTCTTGCACCGCTACCGGCGCTACAACTGCCCAGACACGCAACTCGCCCCGACGAACGGGGCCATGGGCTACGCGGTGCCGGCCGCGATCGCGGCAAAGCTCACCGCCCCGCACCGTGAGGTCGTCGCGGTCGCCGGCGACGGCGGGTTCCTGATGACCGGCCAGGAGCTCGAGACGGCGGTTCGCTACGGGGTCAAGATCACCGTCGTCGTGTTCCGAAACGGGTTGCACGGCACCATCGCCATGCACCAGGCACGCACCCTGGGACGTACCGCCGGCGTCGAGATAGGGGACGTAGACCTCGCCGCGTACGCTCGGAGCCTGGGCGCCGAGGGCTACACCGTTCGTGCCCCCGATGATCTCGCGCCCTCCCTGCGGACCGCGCTGGCCTCCGACGCCGCCTTCCTGCTCGACGTGGTCACCGACCCCGACGTCATCAGCCCCTCGACCCGACTCTCTGGACTCAGGCGAGGATCTACCTGAACCATCCACAGACCCCCGGCCATAGTCGACGTTGCACACACTCGTTACGTGGGCGGCAGAGACCGACCGAGCTCCATCGTGGCCTAAGGGCTGGTCCCGGGCACCCATCCGCCGCACGGTTCACCCCAGGACACAAACCCAGTGACGCGTGCTGCCGTAAGACTGGCAGGAATTCGCGATGCGAAATCCATCGAACCTGGCGTTTGTCAACTGCGGGAAACGAGCTTCACGAGGCGACCCCGGCTCCGCTCATACCCGGTACGATCTCCGCTCCGAGCCAAGACCCACAGGCCATCTAGGCCCACGTGTAGGGTGTAACAGGAAAGCCGCTCAGTATCGTTTCTCCTCAGCGCTTGTATGCGGGACCGTAGGTGGCGACGCGCAGCATCTCCCGGTAGACGGGCTCGAACACGTCGCGTTCCAAGAACGGGTACCGGAACAGCGGGTGCCAACCCGCGAAGAAAACCCCTAAGAGTGGTCATGACCGCCCGGGCGGAACTGGCCCTCCTAAAAGGTATAAGGCAGCCGCCGACGGTTGGAGGAACTAAAGCACGACCAGTAAGCCCTCATGAAGCGTTACGCCGGCGCGGTGCCGGAGGCCCTCGAGAATCGTATTCCCGAAGTGCGCTACCGGATCTACAAGATGCTCAGGTTGAGGGTTCTGGAGTATCCGGATGCCCGACTTGAGGTGAGTGGTGTTGTGAGGACTGCGCAGGAGGTTTGTCTTTATGAGTCGCTATCGAGGCCTCCACCGACCCCGAGTTGGCCGCCACCTGACGGATCATGCTCATTATGAGCCGCCGCTGCTCGCTGCCACGGGCCTCCCCGTAGAGCCGCCGCAGACGGCTCTCCTCCTCGTCGAGCTCGCCCGAGAGCGAGCTGAGCCCCTCGATCGAGGCGCCCTCCAACCCCCGCTCGAACTCCTCTTCGCCGGAGGACATGGACCACTCCAGCGAGAGCCGCGAAGGTGCCCCTCCCCGCCCGCCGGAAGAGGACAAGAGCCGCTCCGGCTCCACCCCCAGCGCCCCGGCCAGTTTGCGCAACGTGCCGAAGTGGGGGCGCGAGATCCTCCCGCTCTCGATGCCCGAAACGGTCGTCGGACTCACCCCGGCCTCACGCGCCAGCCGAACCTGGGTCCACATCCGTCGCTCGCGAACCTCCGCCAAGTGCCTGCCCACCGCGCTCCGCTCCATGCCCTTCCTCTCCGTATTGACTCAGACCACACTCTAACATATCGTGGTGAAATATTGTAGAAAGACAAAAAAAACTGTCTGAAACCTGTTTACAAACTGTATTAGATTGGTATAATGCCTGTGCAGTAGGAAGGGCGGCTTCCCTGCGGGGGGTCGCGGGACGAGTAAGGAGGTAGGCGAGATGGCTTTGAGTCCTTTCCGGGGTTTCTACGACATGCAGAGCGAGATGAATCGGATGTTCGACGAGACGTTCGGCAGCCTGGCCCGCAGGGGTGGGCGCCGGGAGGTAGACGAGACCACGAGGTGGGCTCCCGCGCTCGATGTGCTGCATGAGGACGGGGACATCGTCGTCCGGGCCGAGCTTCCCGGGGTTAGGCTCGAGGACGTAGACATCACGATCCACAACGGAGTGTTGACAATCACCGGTGAGCGTAAGGCTGAGGAGCAGCGGGAGGGGTCCGGCTACTACGTGCGGGAGCGGCGCTACGGGTCGTTCCGCAGGAGCATGACGTTGCCGCAGGGTGTGGACGAGAACAGCATAAACGCCCGCTTCGACGGCGGCGTGCTCGAGGTGCGGGTCGCGGGCGCGGCGGCCGTGCAGGAGCCGAAGCGCATCCAGATCGAGGCCGGCGGCGGGGAAGGTTCCAGCAACGGGACCACCGACGGCTCGTAGCGCCGGCTCGCGCGGCCGACACGGACCGGGGCCCCCACCGGCCCCGGTCTTTTCGCGCGTCGAGAGCTTTCGTGGTTGGGTTACACTGGCGCCGTATGGAGGATACGGAGAGGCGGATAGGGGAAGAGCGTGCCAGGGTCGAGGCCGAGTACCGGCGGGTCCTCAAGAGCTCGGTCGAGTTCGAGAAGAGAATCCGGGACCGCTGGCGGGCGAAGTGCAGGTCGAAGAACGAGCGCATCGCCGAGCTGCAGGAGCGCATGTTGGAGCTGGAGCGGCGGCTTGCGGACGCCGAAGAGCACTAGACCGAGAGCGCTAAGGGGCGCGTGGTCGCGGTCTACGGGCCGGCGAGCTGAGAGGAGACCAGGTCGGCGTACATTCGCTGGCTTCTTGGCCGGAGGTGAAAGCCGTCGCTGTAGAACAGCTCGGGACGATTGACGCTCGCCGAGTACCAGTCGACGAGCACGGCGTTAGGGTATCTCTGCACCCCTGCGGATATCACCTCGTTGTTGGGCCGTTCCCACGCCCGGGGGGCCTTCACGTTCACGAAGACGACCCGGTCCACGCCCGAGAGCGTCTGCATGATCTCGTCGAACTCCTTCTCGGTGAATATGCCGTTGTTGCCAAGATGGATGACCACGACCTCGCCGAGTTGCCCCGACGCGCGACGCGCCTTCAAGATGCCGATCGCGTTGTAGACCTGCATGCCGACCTCCGCGTCGACGACCGTAAGCCCGTCTATGTCCTTCTGCAGGCTCCCGACGGCGCCGAGCATCACCGAGTCGCCGATGGCGCTCACGCTGCCGGTGAACGCGGACTCGCCCGCCAATGCGTGTCCCTTCGCGTGGGTCTTCTCGGATCCGGCCTCTGCATTCGAGGCTTCCACGTCGGCCCCCCCGCTGTTGTCATCTGACTTGTATCTGGCTTTCGGGGTGTCCTCTAGCTTGTCCGAGGTCGCCCCTCCGTCCTCGGCGGTGGCGGGGGGTGGGGGGACTTCTTTTGCGGTGTGGACGGCCTTCATGGAGGAGAGGTAGGAGGGCTGTTCCGGTGGTTCGGCCTGAACCACGGCGACGGCGAGCGTTGCGCACACCGTTAGGATGAACGTGAAGGCGCCCAACCACCTACTGCGGAGCTTTTTGCGCTGGGGCCCCTGCGCTTGGCGGAGTTTGCTCCAGGCGCGTCCCAGCGCACCGCGCCGGATCGGCTCTTCGACGTATTCGTACGAGAGGTGCGCAAGGAGGACCGTAGTGGTCAGGCGCAGCGCGAGGAGGGGCGGCCCGTCGAGGGGCACGTCGAGGCCCGGGCGCGTGACCATGAACACCGGCCAGTGCCACAGGTAGATGCCGTAGGAGCGCTGGCCGAGCCAGCGCAGCGGCCCCCACCCCAGCAGACCCGCCCCCAGGCGCGTGCGCGGGTGGACGACGGTCATGATCGTCGCCACGGTCGTGAGCGCGACCAGCGCGAACCCACCCCGGTAGAGGAACGGCTGAAACTCGCCCAGCTTGAGGCAGAACCAGAGGAGCCCACCGAGCGCGGCGACGCCGAGGAGGTCGAGCAGCGTCGGGGCGATCCACCCCCACCGGCGGCGGAACCGTCCCCGCCGGGCGGCCCCCAGTCGGTGGTGGCGGGTGTCGGCCGTACGGTACCTCTCGCCTGGCATCCACAGGAAAGCGAGCGCGGCCCCAAAGAGCAGCCCCGTTGCCCTGGTGTCTGTGCCGTAGTAGATCCTGGAGGGGTCCACGCCGGGTACGTAGAGCATCGCCATGGTCACGGCCGAGGCGACGGCGCCCACGAGCGTCACGGTTAGCACGCGCCACCTGAGGCGCATGGCCCCAACCCCCATCCCGACCGCGAATACCAGCGGCCAAAAGAGGTAGAATTGCTCCTCGACCGCGAGCGACCACAGGTGCTTGAGCAGTGAAGGCTGGCCGACGCTCTCGAAGTAGGACTCTTGCCCGAATATCAAGTACCAGTTCGTGACGTACCCGAACGCTGCCAGGGCGTCGCTGCGCAGCCGCGCCACCTCGCCGGGCAGGAAGACGACCGCGTAGGTGAGGGTCGCGACAAGCAACAGGTAGAGCGCGGGTAAGAGCCGGCGGGCTCGCCGCATCCAGAACGACCTCAGGTCGACGCGCCCCCGCTGGCACCACTCCGTGAGCAGTAGCGCGGTGATGAGGTAGCCGCTGATGACGAAAAAGACCTCGACCCCCAGAAAACCGCCGGGGATCCACGTCAGGTCAGCGTGGTACAGGAGCACAGCGATGACGGCGAGCGCACGCAGGCCGTCTAGACCCGGCCGGTATGGCAGCTTGACCCCCCGGCTCCTGCGGGCGCCGACCTCCCCGGCAGCGATACGTTGTACTCTTGACCCGCCGCCAAGCGTAACGTCACCGGGCGGCGAACGCCGCAAAATGTTACGCGTTCTGCTCCCCCTGATTTCTAAGAGAGGCGAATACTAGCACGTATTCTGGTCAGTGGCAGAACCGGCCGCGGACGGCTCGAGGTCGATTTGGAAGGATTTCGAAGGGGACCGAGAGCGGTACCCAAATCCGCCATAGAGGAGGCGAAAAAGAACCTTCGGACTAGTCCTCCCGCTCTTCAGGGCGCGGCTCATGGCTCATGTCCGGGGCACCGGTGAAGCCACCCGCGTCTTCGCCTGAGAGTATCTCGGGCTCCTCGACGTGCAGCAGGGCCTGATTCAGGGCCTCCTCGTCCGCGGGGTTGGGGAGAGCGAGCCTCTCGGCGAGCGTCCTGTCGAGGTCCTCGTCCGCCAAAGCGGACACCTCTTCCAGGAGACCGGCCATCTCCCCTTCCCCGAAGCCGGGGCCGAGGTCATTGACCATCAGGGCCACGAGCTTACGTTCTTTTGTCGCACGATCTGCCATCTTCGCCTCCTAAAAAGCTTCCGGCGTCCGAGTCTACAACGGATACCGAACGGCGGCGGGCTGGGGTTCGGGAGGATGCGGCCGGTCAGACGCCGGGGGCGGAGATCTCCTCCTTCAGGGCGTTGGTCTCCACGTCAAGGGCGGCCAGGGCCTCGCCGGCCCGGCTCATGCGGGCGTGCTCCGTACGAACGAAGCGGGTGTAGGGGGCTATCGCCTCGCGCATCCGCTCGACGGAGCGGTTCAGCTCCGCGTCGAATTGTCTCTTCACCACCTCGCCGAGGCGCTCGCGCAAAGAATCCGTCTTCTCGCGGAACTCGTCACGGGCCTTTCGCCGCCGGTTGGGGAGGATGAAAAGCCCGTAACCTGCGACTATGGCGGCGGCGATGATCCCGGTGGCGTCAACGAAGCGGGTCGTGGCGAGGGCGACCACGACGGCCCCGATGCCCACAGCCCCGACCTCTAGCGCCGCGGTCTGGGCGACGGCGCCTTGGATCGAGGTCGCGAGCAGCTCGGACTCGCGCTCTCGATCGTAGCGCTGCACGACGTTCTGGGCGTTCTTGCCGACGGACTGCAGCAGCTGGCCGCGGTTGTACTCAAAGCCGTCGCCGACCTCCCCGATCAGCTGCTCGTCGTACTCGGCCTGGCGGCGGCGGTTGACGTACTCGACTATGGCGCGCCACTGCTTGAGGTTGCGGTCGACCATCCAGTCTATGAGCTCGTCCACCCGCTCGTCTATGAGGTCCTCCGTGTCGGCGACGACCTCCCGCGCGAAGCGCTCTTGCACCCTCTCCGGCCGGAAGAGCTCGCGGATGTTGGCGAGCCGGATATTCTCCTCCAGCCACGCGTCCCCGCGCTCGCTCATGCGCAACACTATGTTCTCGATCTCTGCCAGCCGCGCCTCGAAGTCCCGCTTCATGTCCTCTTTGTACAGTTCGAGCTGCGACTCCACGTTTTCCGACGTCTTGAAATCGTCCTCCAGCAAACTCAGGCGCTCGTCCACGGTCCCCCGGTAGCGCCGGTTCAACTCCTCTACCACCCCGAGCGGGCTCTCCAGCTTCAGCCGCACCCGGCCCTCCTCGTCCAGGAGGTCAGTTACGTAGCCTTCGAGCTCCGCGAAGCCGCTGACCTTAAGCAGAGCGTCGCGCTCCATCGCGTTCGTCGCCGCCTTCGCCTTGCGCGCGAGGAGGGCCGAGACGAAGAAGACGGGAGGCGTCAGGCCGAGAGCCGAGCGGATGCCGTCGGCCACAAAAGAGCGGACCTGCTCCACCTTGGACTCGTCCCCGAGGAGGTCCGCCTTGTTGATGACCAGGAGGATCTTCTTCCCCCAACCGCGGATTAGCTCAAGATACCCGCGTTCGCTCTCGGTCAGCGGTCGCTCGGCAGAGGTAACGAAGAGTACTAGGTCGCTCCTCGGCACGAACCCGCGGCTGAGCTCCTCGTGGTGACGGATGATCGCGTTGGTCCCAGGCGTGTCCACGATGGCGATCTCGCGCAAGAATTCGTTCGGATACCCCTTCTCCAAGACCCCGTCCCGCCGCTCCCTCTCCAGCGGCTCCTCCGCGTAACGCAACACGGTGATGCGGTCGGTCGTGGGCGTTACGCCCTCCTCGGAGATCTCCGACCCGAGCAGCGCGTTCACGAACGCCGACTTCCCGGAGTTGAATTCCCCCACGATGACCAGTAGGAAGAGCTCCTCCAGGTCCGAGAGCGCCCGCCGGACGAGATCTACGTCCTCGGACGGCGCCCCGAAGTCCTTGAGGAACCCGATCAACCCCTCCAGGAGCGCCTGCTCCCGGTCGACCAGAGCCTCCCGGCGCTCGTCGAGGATCCGCACGCTAGACCTCCCTCTGCATGCAAGCATTATAGACGCCCGTCACCGAGACGCCCGCCGGTTTCGCGACGGGCCGCTCGTGGTAAGGAAAAGGGAAACCATTCGGCAAGCGGTATCGATGGAGGACTGCGTGCATTACAGAACCCTCGGCGGGACGGGCCTAGAGGTCTCGGAGATCGGCTACGGGGCATGGGGCATCGCCGGCGACGCCTGGCTCGGCGCCAAGGACGAGGAGTCGCTTAAGGCCCTGAACCGGGCCGTGGACCTCGGGCTGAACTTCATAGACACGGCCCTCGCCTACGGCGAAGGACACAGCGAGCGCCTGGTCGGCAAGATCGTCAAGGAGCGCGAGGAGACCATCCACGTCGCTACCAAGGTTCCGCCCAAGAACCGCATCTGGCCCGCCCCGGAAGGCATCGCGCCCGAGGAAGTGTTCCCTGGGGATTACGTGAGGGAGTGCACCGAGCAGAGCCTCTCGAACCTCGGGCTAGAGACCATAGACGTCCAACAATTCCACGTCTGGCAGGACGATTGGGCCGCCGAGGGGGACTGGCAGGAGGCGGTAGAGGAGCTCAAGCGGGAGGGCAAGATCCGCTTTTTCGGCGTCTCCATCAACGACCACCAACCGGCCAACGCCGTAAGGCTCATCGAGACGGGCGTGGTAGACACGGCGCAGGTGATCTACAACGTCTTCGACCAGAGCCCTGAGGACGAACTCTTCCCCGCCTGCCAGGAGCACGACGTCGGCGTGATCGTCAGGGTGCCCTTCGACGAGGGTGCTTTGACCGGCAGGGTGACGCCGGAGACCGCCTTCGACGAAGGCGACTTCCGCAACCACTATTTCCGCGGCGAGCGCAAGCAGGAGGTCTACGACCGCGTGCGGGCCATCGTCTCGGAGCTCGGCGTGAGCGAGGACGAGATGGCGGAGATAGCGCTGCGCTACATCCTGAGCCATCCGGCGGTCTCGACCGTTATCCCGGGCATGCGCTCCGTGCGCAACGTCGAGCGGAACATGCGGGTAGGCGACGGTAACGGGCTCCCCGAAGATCAGATCCGCATCCTGAAGAACCACCGCTGGGTTCGCAACTTCTACACTTGAGAGGCGAACAGCAAAGCCTTATCTGCGTGCCGATGCTCGCGGGGCCCTCGCCAGTTTTACGTTTTCTTGGGCAGGCGGGTCGTGCCGACCTTCGGTAGGCGGCGCTTCGTGGTGCCGGCGTTCGTGTTGCTCGTGCTGTTCTGGGGGTCGGCGTTCACGGCGGTGAAGGTCGGGCTGGACTACTCGCCGCCGGTGCTCTTCGCGGGGATGCGCTCGTTTGTCGGCGGGCTAACGATAACGGCGGTGGCGCTCGTGTGGGGCGGGAGGCCGAACCTGGGCCGCGACTGGGGGGTGTTCTCGCTGCTTTCGGCTCTCAACGTGGTGTTGTTCCTGGGGCTGCAGACGTTCGCGGTCATGCTCCTGCCCTCGGGGACGGCCGCGGTCGTGATATACCTGCAGCCCATCCTGATCGGGGTGCTAGCGTGGTTCGTGCTCGGCGAGCGGCTCTCGGCGGGGAAGATCTCCGGTCTCCTGCTCGGCTTCGCTGGTATAGTCGCCGTAAGCGCCGGAGGTTTCTCCGGGGAGATATCCGCGGCCGGGGTGGCGTTCGCCGTGGCTTCGGCCCTGTCGTGGGCGCTCGGGACGGTGTACTTCAAGAGGGTGCAAGAGCGGGTCTCGATGCTCTGGGCGGTCGCCCTGCCTTTTTTGTCCGGGGGGCTCGTGCTCTCGGCGCTCGGGCTCGCCACGGAGCGGCCGGCGGAGATCTCCTGGACGAGGCCGTACGTCGCGAGCCTCCTCTATTCGGGGCTCTTCGGGACTGGCCTCGCGTGGGTGCTCTGGCTCGGGCTGGTCCGGGCGGGGGAGGCGAGCCGGGTGGCGGCCTACGTGTTCTTCGTACCGCTGGTCTCGGTCGTGATCGGGGCGTTCTTCCTGAACGAGCGCCTCAGCCTCTCCCTACTCGTCGGCGCCACCCTCGTCGTCTGCGGCATCTACCTGGCAAACCGCACCCCCGGCGACACGAAAAAGGCGACCGTCTAGCGAGAGACCGCTGAACCGGGGCCCGCAGTGTGAAAAGATACGCGCTAGATGCAAGGAGGAGAGAGGGAGGAACGACGTGCAACAGCAGAGTCGCCCGCCCGTGCCCCCCTTCGACGAGGAGACGGCGCGGCAGAAAGTCAAGATGGCTGAGGACGCCTGGAACACCCGCGACCCGGAGAAGGTCGCGCTCGCCTACACCGAGAACTCCAAGTGGCGCAACCGCGACGAGTTCTTTAACGGTCGCGAAGCCATCAAAGCGTTTTTGAGGCGCAAATGGTCTCGGGAGCTCGACTACCGGCTGAGGAAGGAGATGTGGTGCTACACCGTCGATCGCATCGCCGTGCGCTTCGAGTACGAATCGCACGACGAGGGTGGACAATGGTGGCGCAGCCACGGCAATGAGCTTTGGGAGTTCGACGAGAATGGCCTAATGAAGCGCCGCGACGCCTCGATCAACGATTACGAGATAGACGAGACCGAGCGGCGCATCTTCTAGGCAGCCGGCCTGGATCCGTCTGCTAGACTCCGGCCGAGAGAACCGGGACCAAGGGGAGATGACGATGGTGGACCATCTGGTGTTTTTCGCCGTCAAGGAAGAGGCCTCGCCGGAGGAGGTAGAGGATCTCCTGTCGTCCATGCGGGGTTTGAAGGACGAAATCCCAGCTACCGTGGACCTTTCGGTCGGGGAGGACTTCTCCGGGCGTTCGGGGGAATACACCCACGGCCTGTTCGCCCGCTTCGAGGACACCGCGGGCCTGCAGGAGTACATGCAGCACCCGGCGCACCTCGCCGTCGTAGAGAAGCTCGGCAACGTAACGACCGGCCGCATCGTGGCCGACTACGAGTTCTAGGGTTTTGCGGGAGCCTGACTACGAGAACGTTACCCCGCGCGAGCTCAAGGCGAGGCTCGACGTGGGTGGCCGTCCGGTGCTGCTCGACGTGCGGGAGCGGTGGGAGTTCGAGCTAGCCAGCATCGAGGGCTCCAAGCTCGTCCCGATGTCCGAGCTGGAGCGGCGTTTATTCGAGTTGGACCCCGCTGCGGAGACCGTCGTGATCTGCCACCACGGCCTCCGCAGCGCCTACGTGACGCAGGTCCTTGGGCGCGCCGGGTTCTCCAGCGTCTCCAACCTGGAAGGCGGCCTCGACGCCTACGCTGAAGTGGACGATTCCGTGCCGAGATATTAGGGGAGCGGCATCTCGCGCGAACAATCGCGCCAACATTAATCAGCGTTCCGTTGTTCGTTGCCAGTTTGTAGATTTCGCGGACTACGATGCCGCTCAACAGAGGTCGTCAGGCGCATGCCGGCATCCGGATGTTTCGGGGGTGAGCGTGAGGTTCGTACGTTGGGTAGGCGTCGCGGTCTAGGGCGCGACGGCGGGGCTCTTGCTCAACGACGCGTCAAGCGCCGTCGTTTTTCACGAAAGGATGCTCGGGGGATCTTACTGGGGGACCTACCGGAACGATACGGCCCTCGTGCTCGGTTTGACTTCGATACCGCTCTGTGCTCGCTTACAAGGCGGTTTCGTATCTGAAAGCTTGGTTCGCGCGACGCCTGGACTGAGCGGGGCGGCTAGCGCGATGTTGTTTACCCTCGTAGCCGCAGTAAGGCTCCTCGTCGGTATCCTATCCACTGTCTTGAACCCGAACCCCGACGCTGTTTCTTTCTCTGAGCACGCCGGACTACTGTTCGCCATGATTGGTACCTTTATATGCTACTTTGTTCTGAGGGGCTTCGCGGGGTACCTGGGCGGTATAACGAGAGGACATTTGCGAGCGGTTAGTCGTTCCTGATGACCTCCTCAACCCGGCGGTAGAGGTTGGCGGCGAGGCCCTCGGGCTCGGAAGAGTGTTCGGCCAGTATCCGGGCGGCCTCCGTCGTTGTGATCTCGCCTGCTATCTCGAAGGTCAGTACGACCGGCTCCGCGTCTTCAAGACCGAGCTCTTCCTCGATGGCCCGCGTGATTTCGGAGGGTTTGTGGCCGGTCTTTTCGGAGATCTCGTGGCTCATGGTCTCCGGGTCGAGCTCCTGGCAGACCTCTATGCCGCCACCCATGCGCCTCTCCCACCACCACGGGGCGCGGACGCCCGTGAAATTCTCCTGCACTAGCGTGGTCGCGGTGTCGGCGAGGAGCTGGTTGAGATATTCGGGCATGCGGACTTTATACCAGCTTCCGGAAGGTCCTTATCCGTGGTGATAGGCTGCTATACAATTCGGGCAGGGAAGGGGCAGGAGGAGATCCCATGCTGCTGGTCAAGGACTCGATGACCCGCGAGGTCGTTACGCTCTCGCCGCAGGACACGGCGAAGGCGGCGCTCGCCCTGTGCCGCGAGAGACGTATAAGGCACTTACCCGTCCTGGAGGTAGGAAAGCTAGTCGGGATCGCCTCAGATAGGGATCTGCGCTCGTCCACGCCGGCACTCGGGGACCCTGCACGGGCCGCGGCGCTGGCAGAGATCCTGGTAAGAGATGTCATGGCCCGTGACGTGGTAACAGCCGTCTCCGACGACCCGATAGAGCAGGCGGCCAACACGATGCGAGAGCGGAGGATCGGCTGCCTGCCCGTCGTCGAGGGTGGTGAGCTGGTCGGCATCATCACCGCCTCTGACGTGATGGACGCCCTGGTCTACCTCGTCGGCGCCCACGAGCCCGGGAGCCGCATGGAGATCTCGCTCCCCGACCGACCTGGTTCCCTGGCCGGTGCGGCCGGCGTCTTCGGGATGTGCGGTATCAACATCGTCAGCGCCGCTATGGGAAATACGAGGGAGCCGACCGAAGAAGGAGCGACGAGAGAGCGCGTCGTCGTGTTCAGGGTCGATACCATCGACACCGCCGAGGTGGTCGGATACCTGCAGGATGCCGGCTACACCGTGCTCTGGCCGCCGCAGCAGTGAGGGCGCGTTGAGCGGCAGGTCGGCCATGGTCCACGACCTGGCCCTGGAGACCTACGGGTTCGGCGGCGAGCACCCTTTCAACCCGCTGCGCCTCCGGCTGACCCTGGAGCTCTGCGAGGAGCTCCAGCTCCTGGAGGATTACCCGTTCGTCGGCTCGGAGCCGGCGAACGAGGAGGATCTTACTACCGTCCACAGCCTCAATTACGTGCGTAGGGTCCAGTGGGCCGGTAGGGGGATGGAAGCACTCTCCGATCTCTTGGACTACGGTCTCGGGACCGGGGACAACCCCATCTTCCCCGACATGCACGACGCCTGCGCCCGGGTGGTCGGAGGGGTGCTTGCCGCCTGTCGGCTCGTTGTGGGCGGGGAGGCGGTCCATGCGCTGTGCGTCTCGGGCGGCCTTCACCACGCCCTGCGCTCCCGGGCGAGCGGTTTCTGCGTGTACAACGACGCGGGCGTCGCCATCGCGCGGCTCAAGGAAGAGTATCCTGGCATCCGCGTCGCCTACCTTGACACAGACGCCCATCACGGCGACGGGGTGCAGTGGATGTTCTACGACGACCCCGAGGTATTGACCGTCTCCATGCATGAGTCGGGGCGCTACCTCTTCCCTGGGACGGGCGGGGTCGGGGAGAAGGGCCGCGACGGCGGCGTCGGCTACTCGGTTAACGTGCCGCTGGAACCGTACACCGACGACGAGTCTTGGATCTCCTGTTTCGAGACGGTCGTCCCCGAGGTCTTGCGCGCCTTCGGGCCGGACCTGATCCTCTCCCAGAACGGCTGCGACGGCCACAAACTCGACCCCCTGACGCACCTCTCCGCCACGACCCGCCTCTACGAGCATGTACCACACAGGGTCCACGACCTCGCCCACGAGCTCTGCGAAGGCCGCTGGGTTGCCACGGGTGGTGGGGGCTACGACATCTGGCGCGTCGTCCCGCGCGCCTGGACCGCACTCTGGGCCGCTGTCTCCCACCAGGAACCTCCGGAGAAAATCCCGGAGGGCTGGCTCGCAAAGTGGGAGACCAAGAGCCCCGTCACGCTACCGCATCTTCTGCGCGACGACCCGGCGGATTACCCGCCGGGTCCGCGCGCGAAGGAGGTTGCGGACCGCAACCGTCGGACCGTCGGGAGGGTCCTTGAGCAGGCTCTATCGCTCATTCGGTAGGAAATTGGGGTTGCGCTGCACGCTCGGGCAAGCTATTTTTCCCTGCGTCGAGAACTCGTCGGACCGGAGAGTTGTATGCCAACTGGAATAACCGCGTATAGCGTATTCACCACCATCACCTCCGCTTCTTCGACCGAGACGAAACCCGAAGAGAAAACCGAGCGGCGCGTCTCTCAGGAACCGCCCTACAAGGTCATCCTGCACAACGACGACTACACGCCTATGGAGCACGTCATAGCCGTGCTGCGCAAGATCATCCCGCGCATGTCCATGCGGCGCGCGGTCTCGATCATGCTAGAGGCGCACACCCACGGCAAGGCCGTCGCCACCAAGTGCCACAAGGAGCTCGCCGAGCTCTACGAGGAAGGGCTAAGGACCGAGGGCCTGATCGCCACCATAGAGCCGGACTGACCTATAGAGTCTCGGCCGCAGCAGATAGAGCGCTACGCCGGAGATTCGGAGGACCTGCTAGAGCTGCTCCAGATGTCTACAGGGTTGCAGTTCCTCGGCGGTGTGCGGCGTTGATCTCCGTCGAACGTGCCAGGGACATCCGATACCACACGGCCTCCTTGAGTGGCTGTACCGTGGGCATCATCGGGGTGTTTTTCGACCCGATGGGCGAGACCACGGAGCTCGAGCCGTCGCAAATAACAGACATGGCGGTCGTGCCGGAGTACCGTCGAAGGGGCGTCGCCCGCACGCAGATGGGCGCCGCCGTGGGAGGGGTCCGTAGCTCCGGCCACGATCGCCTGTGACTGTACACCGATGGCAACAGCCCTGCCCTGCCCTCGTTCTACAACCGCCTTGGTTTCGGGCCGATCGCCATCGTGCCCGACTGGGGTGGGGACGGCGCCGCGAAGGTCATCCTTCGTCGCGACCTCCGGTGACGCCGGCGAGAAAGACGGGTACTCGGAGCCCGCGCGAAGGCGAAGATCTCGACCTGGGGACGACCAGGTGAGAGGCGTGCGCGTACTACCGAACCCCAACGTGTCGAGCGCTTGGAACCTCGGGCCGAGAGGCCGCGACCCCCTGACCTTCCACAGGCGCCTTCCTGGCTACGAGCCGACGCCGCTGATCGACGCGCCAGGGTTGGCCAAAGCTTTGGGCGTCGGCCGCGTCTGGGTCAAAGACGAATCGTACCGGCTGGGCCTGCCCGCGTTCAAGATCCTCGGCGCCTCCTGGGCGGTGTACCGGGCCCTCGAAGAACGCTCCGAGAGCGGGATCGGCGCGTGGGACGACTTGGAGGAACTGAGAGAGCGGATCGAACCCCTCCGCCCGCTCGCGCTCGCCGCCGCCACCGACGGCAACCATGGGCGGGCGGTGGCGCGCCTGGCGAAGCTACTGGGCCTGGAGGCCCGCATCTTCGTGCCCGCCGACATGGTGGCGCCGCGCGTTGAGGCCATCGCGTCCGAGGGCGCGGCCGTCACCGTGGTGGATGGCGGCTACGACGCCGCCGTGACCCGCTCGGCGGAGGAGGCGGGTGGGCGCTGCCTGGTCATCTCGGACACCGCCTGGCCCGGCTACGAGGACGTGCCGCTATGGGTGATCGAGGGCTACTCCACGATAATGTGGGAGGTAAAAGACGAACTCGCGCGCCGGGGTGAGGCCGGCCCCGACCTAGTGGTGGCCCAGATCGGTGTGGGAGCCTTCGCCGCGGCCGTGGTCGCCCACTTCCGTGCCAGGAGAGCGGACGTGAGGATCCTCGGCGTGGAACCCAACGGGGCCGCCTGCATGCTCGCGTCCGTGGAGGCCGGCCGCATCGTCAGTCTGTCCGCGCTCCGCCCGTCGATTATGGCCGGCCTGAACTGCGGCACGCCCTCCACGGTGGCCTGGCCCATCGTGTCGAAGGGCACGGACGTATTCGTCTCCATCGAGGACGATTGGGCCCGCCGGGCGATGCGCTCGCTCGCCCACGTCGGACTTGTGTCCGGCGAGACGGGTGGCGCGGGACTGGCCGGGCTACTGGCCCTCGTGGACGACGCAGCGCATGAACACACGCGGCGGCTGCTCGGCATGGGCGAAGAGACCACCGTGCTGCTGTTCAACTGCGAGGGCCCCACCGACCCGGACGCCTACACGAGGATAGTGGCGGACGAAGGCGCATCCTCTGCACGCAGAAACCGCACCCGATAGGGCCTCCAAGTAAGGATGACCTCGAATAGCAACGGTAGCATGGGCCATACGCACTGAGAAGATTTACGGTCTAAGGCCTACGAGAACAGAGGCCCGGGGCAAGGTCCCGTTAACCCCCGATCTGGCTCATGGTGCGGTTGCGGGCCTCTTCAGGGAGGGTGAGGCCGGCGGCGGGCTTGACCCGCGCCGTCTCCCACAGCACCTTGTGGATAGCCGGAATCGGCTCGTCCGAGCGGATTGCGTTCTTTACCGGGACGTCGAGGTCGGTGAGGAGGCAGGGGTGGATCTTGCCGTCCGCCGTTAGGCGCAGCCTGGAACACCTCGCGCAGAAGGGTTCCGAGACGGGCGTTATGACGCCAAAGGTGCCCGGGGCGTCCTCGAACTTAAACTCTTCGGCAGGGGCCGCCGGGTCGTCGGGCTCCATCTCGGTAAGCTCGCCGAGCTCGGCCTGTGCCCGATCCAGGATCTCACGCCCCGAGATGAACAACGACCTGAACCGCGAGCCGTCGGTGTCGCCATTCAAAGGCATGAGCTCGATGAACCGGACGTGCATGGGGTACTCGAGGGTCAGCTTCGCCATGTCCGCTATCTCGTCGTCGTTGACGCCGCGCATCGCGACCGCGTTGATCTTGACCGGCGACAGGGGCGTCTCGAGTGCCGCCATCACCGCATCCCACACCTTCTCGAAGTGATTGCGGCGCGTGATGAACGCGAATTTCTCGGGCTGGAGCGTGTCAAGCGAGATGTTCACCCGGTCGAGGCCGGCCTCCACAAGCCCCTCCAGGTTCTCCTTGAGCAGAAAACCGTTGGTCGTCATGGTGACGTCCTCGAAGCCGAGGTTCTTGAGCCACCCGACGAACTTCACGACGCCCTTGCGGACGAGCGGCTCGCCGCCGGTGACGCGGACTTTGGTCACGCCCAATGCGAGGCAAGCTTCGGCGAAGGTGAGCATCTCCTCCAGGGTGAGGATATGGCTCTTGTCCTGGAACTGGATATCCTCAGGCATGCAGTACTGGCAGCGGAAGTTACAGCGGTCGGTGACCGAGATCCTTAAGTAGTCCATCTTGCGGTTAAAGCTGTCGGTGAGCTGTTCCATGGTTCCCTTCCGAGGGTACACCCTTGCCGCGCCCCTGATTGTATCTTCTTTCCGCGCTCGACGGCCGAACGGCGCTCGGGTCGTGAGTATACTGCTCAAGGTCCGTGACCGGGTTTCGCGGGCCGGCGGTTCGCACGTAAACCACGACCCGGGGGAAGGTGTTGTCCAGGAGGCTTTCGACGCCGCAGCTGATCGTGTTCGGCTTCCTCGCGCTGATGGCGCTCGGGACCGTACTCCTCAAGCTGCCGGTCTCCACCCAACGGGGTATCTCCTGGGTGGACGCCATGTTCGTCTCGGTGAGCTCGGGGAGCGTCACCGGCCTCTCGACGGTGGATTTCCCGGCCACCTTCACGACGTTCGGGGTGGTCGTGGTCATGGTGCTGGTCCAGCTCGGGGGCCTCGGGATAATGACCGTAACCACCGTGGGGGCCCTGTTGGTCGGGCAGAAGGTGGGTTTCAGAGACCTGCTTGTGGTGCGCGAGTCGATAGAGAGCGTGGACTCGCCCCGCAGTACCCTGCGGCTCCTCTTGCAGATAGCCAAGATCACCTTCGCCGTCGAGCTCATCGGG
The DNA here is from genome assembly GCA_035641035.1 of Rubrobacter sp. Taxonomy (GTDB): domain Bacteria; phylum Actinomycetota; class Rubrobacteria; order Rubrobacterales; family Rubrobacteraceae; genus Rubrobacter_D. Next base: position 21,342 of record DASQVA010000208.1, read on the forward strand.
GCCGTCGTGCTGAGCGTGGCTTTTATCCGCAAGGGCCTGGGTTTCGGCGAGGGCGTGTTTCAGGGCGTCTTTCACGCGATCATGGCCTTTTGCAACGCAGGCCTGGTGAACTTAGAGGCTGGCAGCCTCGTCCCATACGCGGGGGACTGGCTCGTGGTCGGGTCCGTGGCCCTCGTCATTATCCTGGGAGGCTTGGGCTTCCCGGTGCTCGTGGACCTCTTCAACCACCCGCAGGACCGCCGGTTGTCCGTGCACTCCAGGCTTGTCCTGATTACCTCGGTCGTGCTCCTCGTCGTCGGGGTCCTCAGCGTGGCCGCGATGGAGTGGACCAACCCTGGCACGCTCGGGGGCCAACCCCTGAACACCCGCATCGCGATGTCTTTCTTCCAGGGCGTCACGCCCAGGACAGCGGGGTTCTCGACCGTGAGCTACCCGGAGATGCGCGACCCCACCCTGGTCGTGCAGACAGTGCTCATGTTCATCGGCACCGCCCCGACCTCGACCGGCGGCGGCATAAAGGTCACCACCCTCGCCCTCGTGGTCCTCATCATCGTCTCTCAGGTTAGGGGGCAGGAGATGATCACCCTTTTCAGGCGCGAGTTGCCGCGGGCGCTCGTCGCCCGGGCACTCGCGGTGTTGGCCCTGGCGTCGTTGCTGGTGCTGCTCTGCACCCTGGCGCTCATGGTCTCCGATGGGCTGACCCTCTTGCCGGCCCTCTTCGAGGTAACCTCGGCGTTCGGGACGGTCGGGCTCTCGCTCGATGTGACGTCCGGACTCTCCACGTTCGGCAAAATGCTCATCGCAGTCGTCATGTTCTTGGGGCGGGTCGGCCCGATCACCTTCGTTCTCTCCCTTGCCGCCCGCCAGCATCCCCCGGCGTACAAGTACCCGCGGGAGGACATAGCCATAGGGTGAGACGACGCTCTTGGTGGTGGCTTACCTTTCCTGACCTTCGATCAAGCCGAGACGCTGGCCACGTAGCCCGCGGTGGTGGCCTGCAGGAGCAGGGTGGCGCACAACGCGAACGCCACCAGCGAGACCGCGGTCTCGGCCTCCCCCAAGCCGTCGGCCAGGAATGTGCTGGCGGCGGCCGGGATGACCCCGGTGTAGCGGCACCAACGCAGGAAGATCATCTCGTTGCGCGTCCACCTCCCGCGCCGGTCGGGCAGGAGGCAGGCCAGGACGGTGATCGGGTGGGCGACGAAGATGAAAACTGCCATACGGCCTATCCTTCTCCGACAAGCCTCACGAGCCTCCCCGCCAGTGTTCCCCAACTCAAGTATTCGACACTGTTGCGGCGCACGACCTCCCCGCAACGTTTCCGTTCTTCTTTGGGCAAGGTCAGATAACGCGCGAGCGCCTGAGCTAGGTTCTCTTCCAGGCCGTCCATACCGACGTGAAGGTCGAAGGGAAGGCTGCGGCCGACTATCTCCCCGGCCTCTCTGAGGCCGGAGTGGTCGGCGACGAACGGGACGACGCCCGCGGCGGCGAACTCCGCCGCCACAAGCCCGAAGGTCTCGGGAAAGATGGACGGGACGACGGCCGCGTCGGCCGCCGGCAGGATCTTCGCCAGCTCCTCGTGGTATACCGGGCCGGTGAAGAGCACGTCGTCTTCTACCCCGACCGCGTCGCGCAGCAGCTCCTCGGAGAGCTCGAAGTGCTCCAGTGGACCGGCGGGCCCGCCCTCCAGGATCTTGCCTAGCTCCGCCAGCCGCTCCACCGTCGTCTCTTCTCCCGCGCTCAAGGAGAGGGTCAGGGCCTCGAGCCCCTCGCGGAAGGTGCCAAACCCGATCACCAGCAGGCGGGCGCCTGCCCCCCCACGCACGCGGACGAAGGCGGAGAGGAGGCTGTGGACCCCCTTGGAGTGGATGAGCTTGCCGACGTAGACTACGAGCGGACCCTCGCGATCGAGGAAGGTCTCTAGCCGGTCGCCGGCGTCCGTGTCGTGGGAGCGGGCGTCGTAGGAGGCCGCTATCTCGCGCAGGGACCCAGCCAGATCCCCGGCGTCGCCGCCGCGGTCCAGGGCCTCCTGCACGGCCGCGTGTTGCCGTGGGCCGCGACCGGGACCGCCGTTGAGGTAGGTGGTGACGCCGAGGTCGAGCGCGTCCGGGCGGAAGAGCTCAGTATCCACGCCGCCGGGGAGGGACAAGGTCTTGCCGGCCAAGTCCGGAAAGTCCTTGGCGATCGTGCCGGCGCTGTGCGAGGAGAGCGCGACGATCCGATCAGCGCCCTCGAGGCCCTCGCGCGTGAGCTCCATGTACACCTCGCTCCTACGGGCGACGTACTGGAGGCAGCTGCCGTGGACGATGCTCGCGTAGGGGACGCCGCTGCCGGCGAGGGCGTGGCGTGAGATCAGGGGCCCCGGCACGGAGTGGTTGGTGAGGACGGCGCCCGCCTCTGAGGTCCTCAGCACGACCCGGACCGCCTCTTCGTTGCGCCGGATGTAGTTCTCGAGCTCTTCGTCGGTCAGGTCGAGAAAGGTCTTCACGCGCCAACCAGCGTAATCGTCGTAGACGTAGACCGGCAGCAGGTCCCCGATCTCGGGGTTGTAGACTACGCAGCGACCCGGATACGGCGTCTCCTGCGAGCCCAGTTCCTCGATCCCGGCCGCGCCCACCCGCGCGTGCTCGCCCACGAAGTCGTGGGCGAGCGGGTGGCGTTCCTGGCAGAGGAGGTGTACGTCGTGCCCCTCACGCACCAGGGCGCAGCACAGGTTCTGGACGTATATGTTGCTCCCCGTGCCGGTGAGCATGTACCCGTGTGTCATGAGCAGCCTCACGAGGGGGTCTCCGATCCACGCATGCCTTTAGGCCTCCATTTTCACGCTCCCAGGGCGGACGGTAACACAGGGATACGCTCTAGGCCTACAGCTGCAGGACGGAATACAGGGGACCCCGGCCGGCCTCGACCGCCTAGGGCTTGACAAAAAGCCGGGGCTTGCGCAAGGACGCCCTGGCGAGACAGATCGCCCCATCTACTTCAGGCAGTCTTCGAGGGCCCCTTCTTCTCCCTTGGCAAGCATTTTTCTAATCTTTCACGAGTAATGTCAGTGGCGCCACCGCCGGGCCGCAGACCAACCCCTCTACCGCCCGAGAGGAGTGGGATAGTAACCGGCTCGACGGGGCCTACCGGCCGGCGTCGTCTGGCTCCGCGGGGTATTTGATCAGCATCATGCCGACTAGCAACAACGGGTTCTTCAGTACCGCCCCCGTGCCGCGTACGACGTTATCCGACAGCCGTTCTAGCAATTTTAGTTTGATCCTCCGCTCGTAGGTTTGGAGCAACCGGCAAACGAGGCGTGCAGTACCCTGGTTCCAGCGTTCTGTGGAGGGTCACATGAGCCGAGTGTGCTCCCCCGGCACGATGGCGTCTCGCGGGAGAGAACAGGTCAGTCGGACGCGTAGCCTATAATATTCCGTGAAGCCTTCGTTTACATACGCGAGGAGGGACCTATGTTCACGCGCACCAGGACAGAGCCGGTACCGGAGGTGGGGACCGAGGCCCCCGAGATCAACCTGCCGAGCGCCCAGGGGGGACAGCTCAGGTTGAGCATGAGAACCGCTCGGGGGCCGGTGGTGATCGCGTCCTACCGTCCGGGCGATGGGGAAGACGTGGAGTACTTTAAGGCTCTAGCCGCCAAGGAGGAGGAGATCAACCTGGCCGCGGGCTCGCTGGTCGGCGTCGGAGTAGCTGAGCCGGACGAGGCGCGGGACTTCGTGCGGGCAACGGGGATGAAGTCCTACGTGCTCTACGACTACGCCAGGGCCGCGAGCCGTGACTGGGGCCTGCTGCAGAGGGACAAAAAGCGTGGCGATTACGCCCGCCCGGCGGTCTTCGTAGTCGGGCCTGACCAAAAGGTGGCGCACGCCTGGACCGGTGAGAGGCCCAAACCCGAGGAGATCCTGGCAAAGGTCAGCGAGATATCCGGGCTACCCAAGCCCGTTGAAGAGGCCGTCGAGAAGAAGCCCAAGCGAGCGAAGGAGGCCGCCGAGGACGGTCAGACCGAAGAGGCTGGGACCGCAGGGGGCACCGAGGCTCCGAAGAAGCTCTCCGCCGAAGAGCGTGAGCGGATCAAGTCCGAACGCAGGGCCGCCCGCGAGGCCGGCAAGTCGCTAAAGACTGGCGAGGCTGTTGCCTCCGGCGGGGCTCCCGAAGGGGAAGAGGCTCCGAAGAAGCTGACTGCGGAGGACAGAGCGAGGATAAAGGCCGAACGCAGGGCGGCGCGGGAGGCCGGAAAGTCCGTCAAGACCGGCGCCCCCGCACCGGCGGCGGAGCCGTTAGCGCAGCCCGCGGAGGCGCCCAAGGACGGGGACAAACCCGCAAAGATGTCCGCCGAGGAGAGGGAGAGGATCAAGGCGGAGCGCCGTGCCGCCAGGGAGGCTGGCAAGTCCCTCAAACAACCCGCGACGCAGCCAGGGGCGAAGGCGGAGCAGGCCCCGAACGCCGGGGCGAGCGCCGGGGCGAACGCCGAGGCTGAGGCCGGAAACGAGGATACGGTGGCATCGGCGGAGACTACCGAGCCTCCGGAGGAGAAGACCCGGGAGGGGTAGGGGACCGTGGAGGAGCCGGATCGTCACGAGACCAACGGTGGTCGGCCGCCGGAGCCGGGGGAGCCGGTCGGGGGTTCTGAGGAGTGGGACGAGGAGGACACCGCCGAGGTCGAGGTAGGGCGCGGGGTGGACTACGACCCGGAGGAGTTGAGGACCAGCCTCGGGATCAAAGACAACCGCATCCGCGAGCTCTACGAGCAGATCACGGTCTCTAGGCTCGCCGTGGAGGAGGCCCGCGCCTCCAAGGAGGCGGGTGAGAGGCACATCGAGACGTTAGAACGGGAGCGTGCCCGGATGAGGGAGCGGATCCGGGACCTCGAGGAGGAGGTCCGCGGGCGGCGGCGCCGGAGGGAGGGTTTTGAGCGCCAGGTTGCACGCTTGGAGCGCGAGTTGGCGCGCAAGGACGGCGAGATCGCGCACCGCGACTACCTCTTGGAGCGCCGCGCCGAGGAACTTGAGGCCGCGAGCCGGGAGGCCGAGAGCCACGCCTCTCACAAGGACCTGGCGCTGCAGTACGCCCTCCGCCGGGTTGAGGGGTTGGAGCGGAACCTGGAGGAGAGGGAGAGCCAGATCTCCAACCTCCAATCCACCGTCGATTCACTGCGCGAGGAGCTGGAGGTGTATCGCCGTCTCGCCGACCCCGCGAACCGGCTCC
>DASQVA010000209.1:0-2412 GCA_035641035.1 Rubrobacter sp.
TCGGGCGAGCCCGCCACGCTGAACTTCCCGCCCTCGAACTCTATGTCGTCCTCGGCGGCCTCTAGCATGTGCGCGGCGATCTTCTTGCCCTTCTCGACCACCTTGTTGGCGGCGTGGTACACGGCGATGCCGCCGACGGCGAGAGAGCGGGAACCGTAGGTGTCGCGACCGAAGGGGACGGTGCCCGTGTCGCCGTGCAAGACCTCGACGTCGTCGGGGGTGACCCCGAGTACGTCCGCGGCGATCTGGGACCAGCTCGTCTCGTGGCCCTGGCCGTGGGGCGAGGTGCCGGTGGCGACCTCGACCTTGCCGGTAACGAGCATCCTGACGCTCGCGACCTCCCAGCCGCCGCCGCCGATGCCGAGGCCGGCGAGCGCGTGCGAGGGCCCGAGGCCGCAGATCTCGGTGTACGTGGCGAACCCGATGCCGAGCTGGACCGGGTCGTTCGCCTCGCGCCTGCGGCGCTGCTCCTCGCGTAGAGACTGGTAGTCGGCGAGCTCTATCGCCCGGTCGAGCGCGGCCTGCAGGTTGAACGAGTCGTACATCAGGCCGGCCGGGTTCTGTGTCGGCTCGTCGAACGGCTCGTAGAAGTTCCGTCTCCGGATCTCGGCCGGGTCCATGTCGAGCTCGCGGGCCAGGGAGTCCATGGCCCTCTCGATGGCGTAGCAGGCCTCAGGGCGACCGGCGCCGCGGTAGGCGTCCGTGGGCGTCAGGTTGGTGAAGACGCCCTTGATCTCGATGGAGAACGCATCGAAGGTGTAGACGCCGGGGAACATCGCGGCCCCGCTGATCGCGATCACCGGGGTCAGGAGCTGGAGGTAGGCGCCCATGTCGTCGAGCAGCTTCACCCGCATGCCGAGGATCTTGCCATCGCTGTCGGCGGCGAGCTCGATGTCCTGGATCTGGCCGCGGCCGTGGATGGTCGCCTGGTAGTTCTCCGAGCGGTCCTCGACGTACTTGACGGGCGTGCCGAGCCTCTTGGCCAGCACTATCGCCAGGATCTCCTCGCGGTAGATGTTCAGCTTGGAGCCGAACCCGCCCCCCACGTCTGGGGCTATGACCCGGATCTGGTTCTCCGGTATCCCGGTCGCCAGGGACAACACTATCTTGGCGAGGTGGGGCACCTGGGTGGACGAGTACACGACGAAACCACCGTGCCCCGGGTCCGGGTGGGCGACGACGGCCCTTGGCTCGATGGCGGTCGGCAGGAGGCGCTGCTGGATGTAGCGCTCCTTGATGACCACGTTTGCCCGCCTGAAGGCCTCGTCGGTGTCACCCTGGCCCTGCACCTCGGGCCCGCGGATCTCGGCGCCCGCGTCACCAGGGTCGTCGGTCCTGTCGAAGAGCTCGTCGGTGTTCCCGACGTTGGCCGTGTAGGTGAAGCACTCGTTGGTGCCGAGGTCCTCGTGCACGAGCGGGGAGCCCTCCTCGAGGGCGGCCTCCATGTTCACGACCGCGGGCAGAGGCTCGTAGTCCACCTCTATAAACTCGAGGGCGTCCTGGGCGGCGTAGCGGTCGCTCGCCAGCACCACGGCCACGACGTCGCCGACGTGGCGCACCTCGTCCGTGACGACGGGAGGGAAGAACGGGGTCTTCTGCTCTTCGGTGACGACCGCCGCGCACGGCACGCCGCCGGGCCAGTCCTCGGCAAGGTCGGCACCCGCGAAGGCCGCGACGACGCCAGGCCTCTCCAGCGCCGCCGAGACGTCTAGCTTCGTCACCTTCGCCCGGGCGAAGGGACTCCTGAGCATGGACATGTGGACCATGCCCGGCAGCTTGATATTGTCGGTCCAGTTGGCCTTACCGGTTACGAGGTTCGGGTCCTCTTTGCGCGGGATCCCGTTCCCCATGTAGCGTTCCGGTGCCTGGGTCACCTCTTGCGCCTCCTTCTAGCTCGTCTGGCCGGCGGCCTGCTGCACGGCCTTGACGATGTTCTCGTAGCCGGTGCAGCGACAGTAGTTGCCCTCGAGGGCCTCCCGAATGTCTTCCTCGTTCGGGTTCGGGTTCTCCTTGAGGAAGCTGACGGAGGCCAGGATCATGCCGGGCGTGCAGTACCCGCACTGCAAGGCATGGTTCTCGTGGAAAGCCGTCTGCATGGGATGCCAGTCACCGTTGGTCTGGAGGCCCTGGACCGTCGTGATCTCGTGCCCGTCGGCCTGCACCGCGAACAGCGTGCAAGACTTGACCGACTCCCCGTCCATCAACACGGTGCACGCCCCGCAGTTGGAGGTGTTGCACCCGACCATGGTCCCCGTCAGGTTCAGGCCCTCACGCAAGTAATGCACCAGGAGCAACCGAGGCTCGACCTCGTGCTCGTAGGCGACGCCGTTGACGTTTACCTGGATCCTTCGCACCTATTCTCTCCTTTCCCTACTACTTCCCCACACCCAAGGCCGGAATCCGGCCACCCGC
>DASQVA010000210.1:0-54196 GCA_035641035.1 Rubrobacter sp.
GGGTCCTCCCTGTACCCGGCCGAGGCGGAAGATCACACCGCGTTCGTACTCCTTGACTATCTTGATGGCGCTGAGTATGACCGAGACGATGAATATCGCGACGATCACCACCAAGATAGCCGCGAACCCTATCCCAACCGCTTGCAACAAACCCAACGTTGCGTACACGAGAGATCCTCCTCTCATCTTAGCTCTTCCAGTCTACAGATCTGTGGTCGTAGGCGCCTTGCACGGGCACCACTTGCACCGTCCCTTCCTCGCCGAAACCCACCACGGTCACCTTGTGCCCCACCCCTATCATAGGTTCACCCTCTTGCGGATCGGCTCCCTCGGGAGCGAAAGCCAGCACGGCCCGCCACCGCTCGCCGTGCACGAATACCCACCCCGCAGACTCTACCCCCACCGGGCTCCTGACGGCGCCTACCTCGCCGATCATCCCCTCCTTACCAGTAAGGGCTGGTCTCCCTCTGAGGGCGCGCGAAGAACCCAACACCCCCAAGAGCACACCCCCCATGAGCACCGCGACGACCCCGAGGGCACCGAGCAATACCCCCGAGTAGGGGACCCCCGCCCAAAGCAGCGCCAAGCCTCCGGCGAGCAGCGTCGCGATGCCACCTGCAGTGGGCAGGCCATGGTTGGTCACGTTCAAATCCACGATGAATAACACGAGCCCAAAAAGGATCAGAAGCGTCCCGATCGCTGCGGGTATCACCATCGGGGAAACGCCGTCTGGCTAGGAGGTAGGTATGCTAGTAGGGGCAGCATCGTCGGTCCGATATAATTGTACCGCATATCACCACTAGAGCTTCATGCAAGGTCATTGCTCACGATCTTCGCTGCATTTGGTCGCCGGGCCGGATGGGAGGGTGGCGAGCCAGCGTGGATCTCCGGGACCGACGAACTCGACCACAGGCATGAGCAACAACGCGGAGTCGAGACCGTCAGGCTCGTAGTACCTGACGAAGCTATTCTTCCTTGGGTTCCAGCCCTTGTCCATAACCTCTTCTTAGATGGTACCTCGCTGGCTAATCCAAACTGCTTCCTCGGCGGGTAGTCCCCTCTGATGAGCCAATCGTATCCCCCGGTCAAGCGCCACTCAACTCAGCACCTTCGAGGATACGAAATCTTCAGGATAACCTCGCCCCCCACATTCCCGCGTCCGGCTGTTACCAGTTCTCGCTCAACCAACCCAGGAGGCTTCGCAGGTTCTGCCAGCCTTCGTAATCCAGTGGCGCGCCGTATTTGTTGTACAAGTAGGCCGCGTCCAGGACGGCTCCGTAGAGATCGAACGGTAGCTGGTCGTAGATCTCATTACCCACCCGTACCGGACGAGAGTCACGGTACCCGGAGAGATGGGGCAACTCTTCCTCGCGAAGCTCAGTCCTGCCGTCTAATGTCGTAGCGCGGCTGAAGAAGACCGCCGGAGCCTTGGCAGCGCTCTTGGAGCCAGCCCATGAATCTGTACCCAGTCATCGATAACCTAGGTAAGGTGGGATATGGAAAGCCTGCGGGAGGCGACTTGGTAGCATGCTGTGCTATCATCCATTTACCCCGTCTCTTCTCTCGATGGCGCCGGCAGTAGGCTTCAGAAGGCGCCGAAATCCCGGTCTCGGGCTCCTCACCCTTAACGCCCCGCGTAATCGGGCGCTAATCACCGGCGCAAAACGGGTTCGAGCAAGCGCCCGCACAGTTGCTCGCTCAGGGCCCAAAGCCTTCTTCTGGCCTGTGGGTTGTAGGCCTGCCGGCTTGCGCGCGCCTCGCGTGTCCCGTCGAAGTAGCGACCCGTAACCCCTTCAATTTCAGGCGAGACGGACAGGCGAACGACGGCCTCTGTCCCCTCATCTACTGTGCTCATGGTGTAGCCGAAGGTGCTCTGGACCATCTTGGTATCCATAAGGGAGGCCGGGTGCAAGGCGTTTACTCTCACTTCGGTGTCCGAAAGCCGCTCGGCCAGTTCGAAGGTAAACGCAATCTGAGCCAGTTTGCTCTGGGAGTAGGCTTTCATGGCGTCGTAGCCTCGCTCGAGCATGGGGTCGTCGAAGTCTATCGGGCTCTGGCCGGCAGAGGCGACGTTGACTACCCGGGCCGGGGCAGAGTTCCGAAGCAACGGTAAGAGTAGACTCGTGAGCAGGAAGTGCGCCAGGTGGTTCACGGCGAACGTGAGCTCGTAGCCGTCCTCGCTCTCCTTGCGCTCCGGGAGGATGACTCCCGCGTTGTTTATGAGAACCTCAAGGCGATCATGTTCTGAGAGGATTCGCTCGGCCAGCCCGCGGACTTCGTAGAGTGAGGAGAAGTCGGCGAGGTAAGAGGACAACTTCTCGTTGCCCGTCTCCCTCCTCATCTCCTCGAGTGTGGCTTCGAGGCGTCCCCGGCTGCGGCCGTGGAGCAATACGGTGAATCCCTTTGCGGCGAGCTCTTGGGCGACGCGTTTGCCCAGGCCGTCGGTGGCGCCTGTCACCAGTATCGTCGCCTCTGTCACGTCTCTTATGATCACTCCCTTCTGGCTATGATGTCACAGTCCCTCTACTGCACGGTCCATCCTAAAGCACGGACCGCGAGATGGCCGCACAGCGTGACGTGCGTTGCCATCATCTTCGTGCATGGCACATCCGGTGGAGCGCAACCACACGGACGTCTTAGGAGAGTGTTCTTCGGGCAGGACTCCACAACCGAGGTAGTCCGGCCCTTCTTTTTACGAAAGGCGGGCGGCGAAGGGGACGAAGTATCGGGACGGCGATACTGGCAATGATGGGCGCGACCGCACCGGGCGCAGGAAAGGAATTTCTGGGATGGTGAAGAGGTATCTCGCGGTGTTTGTGTTGGCAGTTTTGATGACCGCGGTGGGCCAGTCGGTGTTGGTGGTAGACCGCGACAATTTTCACTAGTACGTCGCCCTTCCTCCGCTGACGTCGTAGCACTGGCCCGTGACGAAGCTCGCATCATCGGAGGCCAGAAAGTGCACAACCGCCGCCACCTCCTCCGGGCGTCCCATCCGCCCCATCGGGATCTTGCTCGTCATGTACTCTATGGCCTCCGGTTGGAGTTGCTCGAGCAACGGCGTCTCGATGACGGCCGGTGCCACGCAGTTCACCCTCACGCCGTCGTGGATCACCTCCTTGGCCAGCGCCTTAGTCAGGCAGATCACCCCGGCCTTGGAGACCGAATAGGGGATCATGTTCGGGTTGCCCTCCTTACCCGAGATCGAGGCCACGTTGACTACGGCACCGCTACGACGCTCGCGCATGTGAGAGATCGCCGCCCGGCACAAGTAGAAGGTGGCGGTCAGGTTCAGGCCCAACACCCTCTCCCAATCCTCGTCGGTGATCTCCGAAAGCGGGGCATCGCGGCCGGTTATGCCGGCGTTGTTCACCAGGACGTCGAGCTTGCCGAAAGCGTCGATGGCACGTTTGACGATCGCGTCGACCTCGTCGGGCTTGGTGATATCCGCGACCGCCTCCACGGCCTCTCCTCCCCCTTCGCGCAGCCGTTCCACGGCCGCCACGGCGCCTTCTTCATCGACGTCCGCGACCACCACTTGCGCGCCGGCCCGCGACAGGCGCTCGGTGATGGCGAACCCTATGCCCCGTGCGGCCCCGGTAACGATCGCGGCCCTTTCGGGCAGTTCCAAGAACACGCTCCGGCTCCTCTCTCTATCCCTCATCACACGGTTACGATCTTATACATTCGGCTACATCCTACCGCCCGAGGGATTCAAAGCCGTCTTGAACACCTTCCGAGTGACGGAGATCATCCGGCGAGGGAGAAGATCGCTGCAAGCTATAGAAGTCTTCGAAACGACTTCCCGCGCGTACGCTGATCGTCTCCGAAGCATTACGCCGCGCCTAAGGGTGGGGGTCGCTGTGTAATGAATTGTCGGGTCCTAATCACCTCGTCGTCCATCCGCTCCCGTCAACTCAATCATAGCCGGGTGTAGGCGCCCATTGCTCGCAACTACCTCCCTGCCACCTAGGTCCAGTGCGTCCCCCCGACAGTCGGTGACCTTGCCCCTGGCCTCCTGCACAATAAGGCTACCCGCCGCTATGTCCCACGGCCAGATGCCGCGCTCGTAGTAGCCATCCAGCCTCCCACAAGCAACGTAGCAGAGGTCCAGCGCCGCCGCCCCCAACCTCCTCATGCCCCTGCTGAGCTCGGCGAAGCGCCCGAAAAGCTCGAGGGCCTCGGGGATCCGCTCGCGGTCGTAGGGCAGGCCAGTCGCGATCAACGCCCGAATCGGCTCTTCGGTCTCGGACACCCGGATGGGCTCATCGTTCATGGTGGCACCGGCGCCCCGCTCGGCGACGAAAGTCTCATCGCGCATCGGGTCGTGCACCACCCCGAGTACCACCGCATCGGCCCTCTCTAGCGCTAGAGAAACGGCGAAGAAGGGCAATCCGTGGGCGTAGTTGGTGGTGCCATCCAAGGGATCGACGATCCAACGGGCGTCCTCCTCACCCGTCTGCCCACCCCCTTCCTCGGCCAGCATCCCGTGGGCCGGGAAGGCCCCCAAGAGCTCCTCCCTTATCGCCCGCTCGGCCTCCTCGTCAACCTCTGTGACGAGATCCACCTCCCCCTTGTATCTGATCGCATGTTCGGCACCGAAGCCGGCGCGCAGCACCTCGCCCGCCCGCCTGGCCGCCGAGAGCGCGACCTCCAGTTCATTCGCCAAGTTCTCGATCCTCCCGTGTATGAGCCAGCTTGGTCCATGGTAAACGGGCCGGAGGCGAGACGAGCGAACGGTAAGTTGCGCGCTGGACGGATCCTCAAGCCCTTCAAAGCTATCCTAAACGCCCTTCGAGCCGTCGTCGCTTCCGTAGGGGACCTTCCCACCCGACCGGACTTTGCGACAATCTAAACCTGGCCTACGAGTTTGAGGGTCTACGACTTAGCTCGCAGGGCGCTCAAGACCGCCAACACCCCCGCCGTCCCGAGGCTCCACTTCGCTGCCGGGTGGGTATCCAACCAGGTGAGGTAGCTCCTCGGCGTCGCTTGTTCGCTGAAGTCTCCTTCCACCTGATCCTGTCCCTTCATGGTCTCGAAGAGCCCGTCTGGATCTGCGGTGGACTTCGGTTCGTCCGTCATCTGGGACCCGAATCCGCCGCGCAGCATGAGGGCGTCCATCAGGCGCGGCGAGAGGCGCTGGGTCAGGAGCATGCCCTTGCCTGCGCCGCCAGCGACGATCTCCCGGGGAGCCTTCTCGGCGGAGTAGAGGATCGCATCGGCCACGACGCTCGGCTGGTAGATCGGCGGGAAGCCCTTAGGTTTGACACCCAACCTAGTGCGAGCCTTGGTAAAGAACGGCGTGTTGATGGCCGCCGGCATGACATTGGTCACACCGATGTCGGTCCATCCTTCGTGCAGGAGCTCGACGCGCAGCGACTCCAGCAACCCGTCAACGCCGTGCTTGGAGGCGCAGTAGGCGCTTTGGAAGGGCACCGAACGCCTACCCACCACGGAGGAGACGTGCACGAGCGCACCGCGTCCCTCACGCTTTATGTGCGGCAGCGCGGCCATCGCCCCATAAACCTGTCCCATAAGGTCAACGTCAACCACGCGGCTAAACTCTTCAGGTTGTGTCCGATCGAAACGGGCAAAGAGGCCGGCGGCCGCGAGGTGAACCCAGGTGTCCAGCCGACCGTACTCTTCGGCGGCGATTCGGGCAACGGTTTCGACCTGCTCAAACTCAGAGACGTCGGCGACCACTGCCGTCGCCTCCCCGCCCTCGGTACTTATCTCGTCTACCAGGGAGTGCAACCCTTCCTCGCCGCGGGCAGAGACGACAACGTTAGCCCCGCCACGGGCGAACTGAAGGGCCGTCTCGCGGCCAATGCCACTGGAGGCGCCCATCACCACGACCACCTGGTTCTCTATCGGTTTCAGTTTCACACGGGGTCCTTTCCTGCACCAGTGTCTACGAACACGATAGTTTATGTACCCGCTCCCGCCGCTCGCAAGCGCCAACCACCCCCCCGCCGAAGAAGCATTCCATGAATGTCCCTTTGGTGGCTACGTCATGGTCAGCAAGAAAGGTCTAGTGTAATGAAGGGTGGTCTCTGTAACTTCCCATCCGGTCTTGTGGGCCGAGGAACGTTGCCGCATACTTCTCTCAAAGGGGAAGCAGGAATCGTACGGAAGGTGGGAGATTCGCCATGTCACGTCTGTACGCGGCCGGGGCCAACGCCGTGGTCGTAATAGAGGACGGCAGGGTCGAAACCGCGCTGATTGGCCGCGGGGCCAGGTGTGTCGCGGTCGATCCGGAGGACCAAGACACCCTTTACGTCGGCACCTCAGACGAAGGACTTTTCAAGAGCGAGGATGGCGGAGTTAGCTGGGACACGCTTTCGGGGATCGAGCACCCTAGGATCACCGCGGTCGCCGTCTCCCCCGCGGACGGGGCGGTTTACGCGGGTACGGAGCCTTCGGCCTTGTTCGTCAGCCGCGACAGGGGCGGCTCTTGGCGGGAGCTGGAGGACTTGAGGCACCTCCCCTCTGCGCCCACTTGGAGCTTCCCGCCCCGTCCCTGGACCTCCCACGTGCGTGCCATCGCGCTCTCGCACGCCGACCCAGGCCTGGTGGTGTCTGGCATAGAGTTGGGTGGGGTGGTCAGGAGCACAGATGGCGGAGAGACCTGGCAGGACCAGCGACCCGGAGCACAGGCAGACTGCCACGCCCTGGCGGCGCACCGGAATGCCCCATACCTCTTGTACGAGGCCGCGGGCGGAGGGTTCGCCCAGAGCCGAGACTTCGGCGACAGCTGGGAGACTGCTGATGAGGGTATGGGTCGCCGGTACGTGTGGGGGCTGGCCGTGGACGCGGAGGACCCGACCCTCGTCTACGCCTCGGCGGCCTCTGGACCGGGGCGGGCGCACGGTAGGGGTCCCTCGGATGCGGCGATCTACCGCCGGGTTGAGGGCGGGCAGTGGAAGCCAGTCCTGGAGGGCTCGGCCGCCTTCCCGTACGCGCTCTGCTCGGACCCCGAGGCACCCGGGACGCTATACGCCGGCTTCGGGGACGGGATGATCCTCCGCAGTTCAGCCGCGGGGGAGGGTTGGGGCGAGGTCGTCCGCGGGCCGTCGGGGCTTCAGGCGCTCGCGGCGGTGACCGCCTAGCGGTCATCCTGAGACGGTCCGATGCCTGCTACTTCAAACATCCCTTCGACGTCGCTCAAGCCGACGCCTCGTCCGCCGCGGACCTTCATACCCTCCGGTCCCCGCAGCCCCTGAAATCAGCCTTGCGCCTCTGGGGAATAGCGGAATGCAAGCCTTTCTCGGAGTTAGAGGGATACGGAGGACTAGCGTATCATCGCGGGATGAGGCGAGCTCTTTACTCGCGGGGCTCCTCCTACCGTCGACCACGCTCTTGGCATTTGGCAACGGGCGGGGCTTCTTCGATCACCGCGGCCGCCGTACCCTGACCCAACAGCTCCGCAACCCGCCGTCGGATCACTGACCCGACATCGCGACCTCTATGGCGCTCGGGAAGCGCGTCTCGAAGTCCAGGACGCTCTCACCCATTCCGGCCGAACGCTAGTACGCACCATTTGGGAGAACGTTTGGCGTACACCCTCCACCAATTCGTGCCCCTGTTGCTCACCGAAGTACCGTGGTGCGCAGGCCGCGTACTCCGCGGTGACTCCGTCCACCGTCTCGACGTCGGCGGTACTCCGCACCAGCAAGGCGTGCTAGGACCACTCGTCACGATCCATCGTGAGCGCGACCTGACGCGTCACGGCAACGGTCGGCTCCAAAGATATTGGAGGCGCTTGTCACAGGACCCTTGATCTCCCTTCAATCCAACGCCGTCTCCCGAGGTCGTGGCACGGCCGGACTCGGAGACGCGATGCGATGTGTGGTGCTCTGGCAGGAGGGTATTTGAGCGCAACCTGGTATTCAAGAACGGTCCTAATGGGCACCGCTACAGGCACCCTTACAAGAATAAAGGGCGTGAGCCTGGAGACAGTATAGGCGTGCCGGTTCCCGATTCCAGGATACCCCATGGGTGGGTAGACGCCGCGAGGAAGGTTCGCAAAAACAACCGAATGCTCGCCCGCGCCGGACACCGGGACTGGGAGCTCTCAACGAAATGCTGCGCTGCGCGGAGTACAACCTGGCCATGAGAGCCCGCACGTTCTCCAGGCCAAGATCGGGCGTACTTCTCTACACCTCGTCTGCGTTGCCGGTGCGTACGTCAAGCGCGACACCTGCGCCGCCTGAACGCACTACAAAGCGCAAGAGGTGAAGACGGGCGCATAGGAGTGGTGTCGGGGACACTCAAGGGCCCCGAGCGTCTACACGCCGGCCTGGACTACATGATCCAACAGGAAAGACACGACGCTAACTCCGCCGGCGACCCCACGACCGAGACGGAGGGTGGCCAGAAGAGACCTCCGAAGCGAGTCGCAAACGCACCCGATGTCAGGAGATGGCCGCCGAAGGGCTGATAGACTTCGAGAAGCTCCGGACGCGGCTAGCTGCTATCAAAGATATGCCCAAGACGGTCGAGCGGGAGCTATAGGCCCCGCAGCGCGCACAGTGCACCTGGCGCAAGCGGAGCGCGATAGGGACAGCCGGAAAGCTACGCCGGGCTTGTGACCAAAGCCATCGACGCCCTGGGATCGGAAGACGGCCGCCGAGCGTATAGAATGATCGGGCTGGTAGCGCATCTGGCGCCCAACGGTTCGTTAGAGACCAGCGGAGACGTAATGAGTTTCTCTAAACTGGATGTTTCACTGTCATGAAAGTGATAGTCGCAAGGGATATCGTAAAGTACCAAGGCGGCGACCTGAAGGTCCTTGCCGGGACGACGCTCTCGGTCGAGGCCGGGGAGAAGGTCGGGCTGGTAGGACGCAACGGCGCGGGGAAGACCACCCTACTGGAGATCCTGGCCGGCAACTCCGAGCCCGAATCCGGCTCCGTCGAGCACCCCGGCGGCGCGAGGGTCGGGATGACAGCGCAGAAACTCTACGCCGGAGACCGGGGCACCTGCTCCGTGGAGGAGGAGATTATCTCCGCCTTTGAGCCCCTCATAGCCCGCGAGAGGGAGCTCGAAGAGCTAGGAACACGCCTCTCGGAGAATCCCTCAGAAGCCCTCATGGAGCGCTACGGCAGGCTCCAGAGCGATTTCGAGCGCGACGGCGGCTACGAGTATAAGGCGAGGGCGGCCTCGACCCTCTCCTCTCTGGGCTTCGCTCCCGAGGACTGGAAACGTCCCGTCGGTTCGTTCTCTGGCGGGGAGCAGAGCCGCATAGCGCTTGCGCGCCTTCTCCTCGAAGAGCCCGACCTCATCCTCCTCGACGAGCCGACCAACCACCTCGATTTGCGGGCCATAGAGTGGCTG
This sequence comes from Rubrobacter sp., assembly GCA_035641035.1. Lineage (GTDB taxonomy): Bacteria > Actinomycetota > Rubrobacteria > Rubrobacterales > Rubrobacteraceae > Rubrobacter_D. The sequence goes on from DASQVA010000210.1 coordinate 9,334, forward strand.
GAGGGATTCGTCAAGAGCGCCAAGAGCGCTGTACTCGTCGTCTCCCACGACCGCTACTTTCTGGACGCCGTGGCGAATTCGATCCTGGAGCTCGAAAACGGCAGGCTCCACCGCTATCCCGGCAACTACAGCAGGTACGTGACCGAGAAGAAGTCCCGCGACGAGCAGCTCGCCCGCAAGGCCAAGGCTAACGCCGAACGCCGCGCGCAGCTCGAGCGCTTCGTCGAGAAGAACCGGGCGAAGGCCAGCAAGGCCACCCAGGCCAAGAGCAAGCAAAAGCTTCTGGACCGCATGGAGAAGATACAGGATCCGAGGAGCGCCGCCAGGAACGTCAGGCTGAACCTCGGCGGAGAGACCACGCGTGCCGCTCGAGTCGTACTCGAGATGGAGGCCGTCCGTTACGCCCACGAGGACTCGGACGAACCGCTCCTAGACAGGCTGGACCTGGTCGTGGAGCGCGGGGAACGGGTGGCCCTGCTCGGTCCCAACGGTACGGGCAAGAGCACGATCATGCGCCTGGCCACCGGCGAGCTCTCCCCCCAAAGAGGACTCGTCCAGCTCGGCGACAACGTATCCCCCGCCTACCAGGACCAACAACTCGCCCGCCTCGACGACGCGAAGACCGTCCTCCAAGAGGCGATGGACGCCACCGGCTTCGACGCCCCCGAGGCCCGCGACCTCCTCGGCGCCTTCCTGTTCTCCGGCGACGATGTCTTCAAAAAGGTCTCGGCGCTCTCCGGGGGCGAGCGCAACCGCCTGAGCCTGGCCGAGCTTGTGGTGAGTGGAGCCAACCTGCTGCTGCTCGACGAGCCGACAAACAACCTGGACATCCCCGCCCGCGAGGCTCTAGAGGTGGCGCTCCTGGACTACCGCGGCACGATGTTCTTTATCTCCCACGACCGCTACTTTCTGCGTAAGCTGGCGACCCGAGTCGTGGAGCTGGAGGGCAGGAAGCTCGCGAATTTTCTCGGCGGCTACGACTACTACCGCGCCCACCGCCGCCTGGACGTCAAGGAGGGCGGTCGCAAGATCCGCCGGAGGGTGCACCCCGGTCTTAACAGGGACCAGGGCATCCTCGCCACCCGCCTAGTCGCGGTAGAAGGTGAGATCGACGCGACCGAGCGCCGCGTGGCCCGCCTCGAAAAACAGCTGGCAACCTCCGAGCTCTACGCCGATGGCAAACGCTCCCGCGAGGTCGTACTGGAACACCGCCAGCTCAAAAGCGTCCTCGATGGCTTGTACTCCGATTGGGGGCAGCTACTCGAAGAGGCCGAAAAAGCCGGACTCTAGAGGCTTCGGACTTCAGGCTACACGAATCAGGCAGCCGGCTACCTAACTCTAGCATCCAAAACTACGCATAAAAGGCTGAGAAAAGATCAGACCTCACTCAGAAGATTCGAAAGCCCGGAGGCTATAGGCCGCGGAAAACCTGAAAACTAAAAGCTGATATCCGAAGCCTACACAAGTCGGGACGAGAGGATTTGAACCTCCGACCTCCTCGTCCCGAACGAGGCGCGCTACCAGGCTGCGCTACGTCCCGACTTCGCGGTCATTATAGCAGCCCTTCCATGGCTGTCAGCCGTCCGGCACCCTTCCGAGGAGCGCCGCATCCACCCCCTGGCGTCGCGCTCGACCCGGATTCTTACCGTCGCGCACGAGTGTCGGTACGACTTCGCGGAAGAGGCACTCGTGGGCCGCGGCACCCTCAACGGCGAGGATCTCTATGCCCGAGGCCGTGACCTCCAGGCGGAGAACCACGAGAGCCTTGAGAAGGCTGTGCCAACGTTTTAGGGCAACCCGTACCAGTCTTACAAGATGCTCAGCTGACGGGCCCGGTCCGGCAGCGAGGACAAGCCGTTCCTGGCTCAACCCGCGTCGTCGGAAAGATACAAACTGCCAGGCAACCTGGGGGAGGTCTTACGCGGGCGGAGTCGGCGCGTCCATGTCTCAGTTCAGGAACGCCACGGCCCACCGAGAAAGACCGTTTTCCTCGGCGAGCCGCCATTGCGGCAGAAGATCGTTCTCGCGCCCGGGAGTTCCCGGTCTGTCACCAGATCCCGGCGGGAAGCTCGAACCTGCAGGTGGGTTCGTGGTAGCGGCGCAGCGGCCGACCTCCGCCGGCCCCCGCTCCGTCACGGCCTGAAGGCTCGGGCGCTCGGGCCTCTCTCCCGGAACATTCGAGAGAACTTCGCGGCCCCACTGGTCCGTGCCGAGCACCCGGGGCGCCGTCGAAGACCGCCCTCCCCAGGTGGTGAAGGAGGGCGTGTACGGCCGGCGTCCAGAGGCCCGGTACCCCGCCGCACCGTTTCACCTTCCTTCGACACCTCGCTGACGTTGACCCCGGTCAGGAGTTCTTCGCAACCCCGATGATCTCCGAGCCCCACCCGAACAGTCTAGCCCGCCAGCTCGATTATATCCGAACTTTGGCTCGATCCCGACGGGTTGGCCCGCTATATGGCGATGAAGGCCGTATCGCGGCCGGCGTAGAGTTCGAGAGCGCTGGCCATAGCTTCGGCGACGGTGGCGGGGTAATAAGGATCAGAGGCGAGATCCAGCTCGGCTGGGTTGGTGAGGTACAAGGGCTCCAGCACGACGGCGGGAATGTTGGTCTCGCGCAGGATCTCGAACGATCGGCCGAACTCCCCAATGTCGCAGACGCCTAAGGCCTGGCTGATGCCCCGCTGAAGGTAGGTCGCGGCCATCCGGCCCCGGTGCGATCGGTAGCCGAGTCGCTCGAAATAGAAGGAGGCGGCCCCGCAGGCAGTTGGCGTGTAATGCGCGGCATGGTGGATGCTGACGATCATCTTCGCCCCGGAGGAGTTCGCCAAGAAGGCCCGATCGGCGGCGGAAACCTCCTCGTCCTCGCTTCGGGTGAAGAGGACCTCCCTGGCCGGCAGGATCTGGGCGAGTTCCTGCGCAACCGCGAGGTTCAAATCCGCCTCGGAGAGCCCACGGGGTCTCTGCGTCACGTAGCCGGTGTCCCGACCGCCATGGGCCGCGTCGACCACGATGGGCCCGGCGAACAGGTCCTCGGTGAAGTAGCCGCCGCTCTTGTCCGGCAGCTGGTGGGTCCCCAGAGACTGGGCCGCGTACGTGTTAAGGACCTTGAAGACCACGCTGTCCACCACCCCGTCGTCCTGCAGACCGGCGTTCCTCTGGAAGTCTCGGACGGCCCACACAGTGCGGTGGTCGAACAGGCCGTTGACGGCGCCGGGATCGAAGCCGAGGTCGTCGAGCATCCGCTGGAGCTCCACCACGTCGGCCCCCCTGAAGGGCGGCTGGCGAAGGTAGAGGAGTCGTACTCCCGGCCGGTAGCCGGCCTCGACGACCTCGCGCCAGGTGATGGGGCCGACCAGCCCGTCGGCCAGGAGCCCTAAAGCCTGCTGGAAGGCTCTCACGGCGCGCTCCGTACTCTCCCGGAAGACGCCGTCTATGCCCCTACTCCCGAGGTCGAAGCCCAGAGCCTGCAGGCGGGTCTGGAGGTCGACGACCTCACGCCCCCTGTCTCCCCTACGCAGCGTGCGCACGTATTAGACTCTCTCCCCTTTGCTCTGTGTCGGGCGTCTTCAGGGCCTGCTAAAACAGGAGCGCCGGGCGCCGCGAGGGCGCCCGGCGCTCCAGAGAGCTGACTCTTGGTCCTGGTTCCCCTAGTTCTCGACTATCCCTAGGATGTCGTCGGCGTCGAGGATCATGTAGTCTTCGCCCTCCAGGTTGATCTCGGTGCCGGAGTACTTGGCGAAGACGATGACGTCGCCCTCGCTGACCTCGATTCCGTCCTCGAACACGCCGACCGCCACGATCTCAGCCATCTGCGGCTTCTCCCTCGCCGTATCAGGAAGCACTATCCCCGAGGCCGTCTGCTCCTCGCGCTCGACGATCTTCACGAGCGCCCGCTCTCCCAAAGGCTTGAACTTCATCTCTTTGACCTCCACTTCTCTGCGGACTCATCTACGACCGCTCCGCGCATCCGGACTTATCCGGCCTCGCGGAGTAGTTTGCGTCACGGATTGTAACCGGGAGGGTTACTTCTGGCAATTACAGGCCAAGCTGAGAAGAGAGCTGGTTCTTCGGCAGGGCTCCTACCGCTTGCTGGGTAACCTGTCCCTCCTCGAACCGGGCGATGGTCGGGATGCTGGAGATGCTGTAGTTCATCGCGGTCGCGGGGTTATCGTCCACGTTGATCTTCACGAACGCCACGTCCTCGCGCTCTTCGGACATCTCCTCCAGGATTGGGGAGACACGTCGGCAAGGCACGCACCACGGCGCCCAGAAATCTACTATGACCGGCCTCTCGGACCGCAGAACGTCGCTCTCGAAAGTCGCGTCTGTCACCTCGGCAACCGCCATGTTCTCGAACCTCCGTAGTCTCAAAATCGCCTTCGACCCGGACATTCTAGCACGCCAGTAAGGGGCTTCCGCCGCAACCCAGACGAGCTACCCCAGGCCTACCACTGGACTACCTCCGGCTCTCCTCGAGGCTGGGAGAAAGGAGGGTTACCTCGACCGTCTCGGCCAGCTCCTCGGCGCGCCGGGACTCAAAGAGGCCGGCACCCAACGTTTCGGCGTTCGCGGCGGCGCACCCAGCCGCCAGGCGCACGGCGTCGACCGGGGAGAGGTTCCTGTGCAAGAGCCCCGCGAGAAGTCCCGCGAGGTAGGCGTCGCCGCTCCCGATGGTAGAGACGGCCTCCACATTGGGCGCCTGGGCACAGACGATCCCGTTCTCGGTGGTCAGGTAGGAGTGGCCCTCTGGGGAGGTGATGCACGCATCCGCAACCCCAAACTCGACCAACCGGGAGAGGCCCAACGGGAAGTCTCCCTCCTCGATAAAGTCGAAGCCGACTACACTCTCTGCCTCGTGCTGATTCGGGCTCACCAGAGAAGGGCCGGCTTTGAGCGCCGCCCTGAGGACCGAAGGGGGCGAGTCGACGACCGTGTAGAGGCCGCGCTCCCTGGCGCGGCGCACGAGCCCTACGAGGAAGCTCTCATCCAGGTTCGGCGGGACGCTGCCGGCGAAGACCACCGCCGTGGCGTACTCCATCAGGTGCTCGAGGCGCCGGGAGAACTCCTTGGCCTCAGCGGGGATGACCGCGGGGCCATACTCGTTGATCTCGGTTTGGGTCCCAGCCATCGGGTCGACGATGGCGGTGGAGGTGCGTGAGTGCCCCTCTATCTCCACGAGGTCGAAGGGTATGGCAGCTTCCGAGAGACCGTCGCGGATGGCGTCGCCGTTGCGCCCGCCGGCGAACCCGGCGGCCAGAACCGGCACGTCGAGCGTCCTCAAGGAGCGGGCCACATTCACGCCCTTGCCGCCGGCCAGCGTCATGCTTTCCGGGGCTCTGTGGCGGTGCCCCAGCGTGAGGCTGGGAACGACCAGCGTCCGGGCGACGGCGGCGTTCAGGGTGATGGTCAGGATCATGCCTCTCCCTACCTGTCTCCTACTCGAAAAACCCTTAACGGTATACCACACCCGGTCATCCAGCGGGGTCTCTTTATAGCCCATCCGGGGTACGAGCGGGCCCTGCCCAAGTTTCTTCCCGTCCACCCTGACAACGACCTCCTCGAGCTTGGCGCCGGCCTCCGCCGAATCTGGCAGTTCCTCCTTCAACTCGGTCTATAGCTCCACGTGTGGGCTCGCGCCTACGAAGCCCTCAATACTACATTCTGTCACTAGGTCAACGATCTCTCCCCGTCGGTACGGGCCGTCGGCCTCGGCGTAACGTCTCCCCTCGACCACGAAATCTACGCAGTCGTACGTGGCGAAGCTGTGCTCGAGTGCCCGGATCAAGGGTGCGAAACGATCCTCCCCAGTGTCCAAGACGATGCACACGTGGGCCTCATCCCCGACAGCGGCTGAGTAGGTAGGCTTTAATCTCCCCTGCGGCGGGCGTGGATACCGTTTTGACGCCGGTGGCGGGTGGGTGGGAGAACAACGGCGTTGGTGCTGACAAGCGGTATCTCCCACTAGGGGGTAAAGATGCTCGCGTGCTCTGTCGAGACCATCTCGCGAAACGCAGGGCGGCGCAGCGCGCTGCGCCACCCCACGCTAGGACGCGCGCTCATGTGGTGGCCGCGGGCGTCGAAGCCGACCGGGTTCTCAAAGTGGGTGTCGCTCAGCCAGAGCCTCTCGATCTCCCGGTTAATCTCCCCACGCTGGCCCCGCCGCCAAGGCGCTCGACCAAGGCGTAGGTGTCGTCGCCTGAGGAGATCAGGGTCGTCATCAATAGCTTCCGGACACCTAAATTGTCCCCCGCCACGAGGTCGACGTTGCTGTAGACGCAGGTCGAAGGTGGCGCCCGTCCGCGAAACGGCGGCCTCCTCGTCGAGGTTGCCCCTCTTCAGGGTCATCAGGGCGGCCATGATCTTTGTTGCCGAGGCCATCGGGGGCCTCACCGAGGCGTCTTCCCCGGCAGAAACTCGCCGCTTCGCAGGTCCGTCAGGGTCCTCGTTCCGCAGCCAACTCGAACTCCTCCACCTCCCGCGCCTCGTTCTCCGGCGCCCACACCGCACCCAACTCCCCCTGCAGGGCGGGGACGAACGCTGCGGCTAGCACCAGGACGAACGCCAGGGTGAGCGTCAGAACGAGGGCGAACAGGAGCCTCGCGGTTCGGGTGTCGGTGGCTTTCCGCACGGGACAATATAGGGGCTGTGACGGTTCGCGCGCTGCGACAAGGTAGGCGGGAGCGGATACAATTTGCGTGTCGTGTGTGCGCTAGAGCCTGGTCCGGGGGGTCCGTGAAACGTCTCGCCGTTATCGTCCTCCTCGTGCTCGCCGCGGCGGCCTTCTACCGTTCCCTCGGCAGCCCTGAGACCGGCACCGGTTCCCTCACGCTTCCCCAACCTGCCCCGAACGTGGGCGACGCCGCCCCCGCGTTCACCGCGAGGAGTGTGCAGGGCGACCCATTCGAGCTTTCGGGGGAAGGGCTCTACGTGCTAACGTTCTGGAGTACCCTGAACGTGAACTCCAATCGGGCGCTCCCTGGCTTCGAGGCTATGGCCCAGGAATACGGCGACGACGGCATCTCCTTCGCGGCTGTCTACGCGAACGGTACCCCAAGGGATGAGAGCGCTCCCTTCACGATACTGCAGGACCCGACCGGGAGGCTCGTCTCCAAGTACAACGTCAAGCGGGTGCCAAGGCTGTTTGTGGTGCAGAACGGCGAGATAGAATTCGCCCTGGACTACTACTATGATGGTTACGAGAAGGAACTCAGAAAGCGGCTTGAAAAGGTACTTGTGCACAAGCCGGAGAAGAACCGCTCGACCGCCCTGCGAGAGGACTGAACCCACCCGGGGCCCCGGGCCGAGGAGGAAGAGATGACCAGAGAGAGCATAGTCCGGGCCTTCGGGTTAATCATCGCAGCGGCTACGGTGCTGGTGACGGTAGTGGCCGTCGTACACCTGTTCTCTGGCTGACCTCCACGAAGAGTCCCGAGCGGGGTCACGTTAGCGACGCCCGGAAGACGTCTTACACCCTGACCCCGACCCGGCGCAGCTCGTCACGCGCGCTGCGAGCCGCCTCCCTGGCAGCCTCACGGTAGCCAGTCTCGGAGTCTTCGTAGGCATAGAGAATGCTACGGCTGCTGTTCACGAGTACCCCGCCGCCGCGCTCGTCGAGTAGCGGGTGCACCCCGGAGGCGTCACCCCCCTGGGCCCCGTAGCCTGGGGTAAGAAACAGCGTCTCAGGCAGCAGCTCCCGCACCCTGCGCCCGACCTCCGGCCGGGTGGCCCCGACGACTGCCCCGGCGTCCGGATAGTCGCCGCCGGCACGTCCCAACTCGGCGACGAGCTTCGAGGCGACCTCGTAGAGCGGCGGGTCAGTGGCCTCCTGGAACGCCCCGGAAGAGGGGTTGGAGGTCGCTGTGAGGACGAAGACGCCCCCGCCCCGATTTCGCCGGCGCGCCTCTTCGAGGAAAGGAACGACGGCGTCCACTCCCATATACGGGTTGACAGTGACGCAGTCGGCGCCGTAGACGCCGAGGTGCGCCTCCGCGTAGGCTGCGGCCACGGGGCCTATGTCTCCGCGCTTCACATCCGCTATGACCGGCAGGCCAAGAGCCGAGGCGGCCCCGACGAGGTCGGCGTAGAGTCGCATCCCGGCCGGACCGAGGCGCTCGAAGAACGCTGCCTGCAGCTTGACGGCAGCGGCGTACGGCTCGACCGCTTCGAGGATGTCCCGGCAGAACTCGCGGGTCGCAAAAACCTCCGACAGGTCTCGCAGCTCCGGCGGGAAGCGGGAAGGCACGGGGTCGAGGCCAGCGACGAGCGCACTCGCCTTCCGGCGGGTGGCGTCTACCAGTGTTTGCATCTTATCTGGGGGGTAGTAGGGGGCGCAAACACAAAAGTGCCGCGGAGGTAAACCCGCGGCACCGAAAGAGCCCTTCTCGGGCTACTTGATCTGGTCTTTGAGTGCGTTGCCGGCGGTGAACTTGGGTACCTTGGAGGCGGGGATGTTGATCCTCTGCTTGGTCTGCGGGTTGATTCCCTGACGGGCATCGCGCTGCTGCACATAGAACTTGCCGAAACCGGTGATTTGGACCTGATCATCCTTCTTGAGTGCGTCCGTTACGACCTCGGTGAACGCGTCGAAGAACTTTTGAGCGTCGCTCTTTGAGGCGTTCGCCTTGTCGGCGATCTCCTCTATCAGCGTCGTCTTGTTCATCTTTTGCTCTGCCTCCCTAATTCGCTTGCACTCCTCTTCACCCTTGCTTGCCGGGGGAATATACCAGAGACACCTTAGTGCCTCAATCCTTTTTTCCTACCCGTAGATCTTCTATTCTAAGCAAAACCCGGAAGGGGAACCCGCCGAGTTTCCCGGCGGGTTCCTCCCGCCGGTCAAGCACCGCCACGATCGCCGCAACCTCTACCCCGGCCTCGACGAGGTTCCTGGCGGCCCGCACGGCCTGCGTGCCCGTGGTAACGACGTCCTCGATTAAGGCAACCTTCTCGCCCCGCTCCAGGTTGCCCTCGATACCGCGCCCAGCGGAGCTGCCGTACTCTTTGGCGGACTTGCGAACGATCACGTAGGGCAGCCCCGTGTAGAGCGCCACTCCCACCACGAGGGGGACGGCCCCGAGCTCCACACCGGCGAGCCGTTCGACGCCTTCTGGAAGCTCTGCGGCCAGCGCATCGGCCACGTCGCGCAGGAGGGCCGGGTCTGTGGAGAAGAGGTACTTGTCTACGTAGAAGCTGCTGCGTTTCCCGCTGGAGAGGACGAAGTCCCCTTCCAGGAGCGCCGCCTCCCTGATGCGGGAGGAGAGGTCAGCTGCTCGGCTCACCAGACGTTCGCTCTCGGCGCTCTACGTCCTTCAGAGCCTCGTCGAAAGGCCCGAAGTCTACCCCTTCCAGGATCCCACCGATCTCTTGCGACTCGGCTCCTGCGGCGTCGAGCCACGCCTCTATGCCGGCGTTGATCTCCCCCAGCAGCTCCACCGCCGCGTTGAGACTCCCTACCAACTCCTCGTCGGGCACGCCGCCCAGAGAGTCGGCGAGCCTCTCGAGCTCCACTACCTTCTCGTCAAGCTCCTGCAGGTCCGGCATCTCACTACGATCCCCCATAAGTCCCGGACTATACACTAAGCTCGAGTACGCTTTCCGGGTGCCCTATCGTGCCCGATGAGGCCCGACGGCGTGCGAGGCGCGTTCCGCGAACGTAATCTAGGGGAGCGCGTACCATCTGACGTCGAGCTTACCGGCCACCCACCCTGGGGGCCAGAACGAGACTACCACCACGCCGATTATCACCACCACAGGAACGAGGTAGGTGCCGACCCAGTCCAAGACAGTGGTGAGGCCCTTGAACAACAATACCGCGAGTACCACCATCTTTGCGTACGCAATAGCCGGTGCCTTCGTCCTCTGGCTCATCGGTGAGGCTCGGGAGAGACGCTCGCGGGTTCTGACCTCGTTTCCGCCACGATCATCGCCCTGCTATTAATAGGCCCTGCTATTAATCGGAAAGGATCGGGAGTACCAGTGGTGGATCTCGGGCTTCGTATTGGTCGAGCTCGCAGTAGTGAGCGTGATCCCGGCTAAGCGGGGCACAAGGCGCCGTGGCAGGTTCAAGGTCACCGAGCCAAGTAGATGCTGCGAGCCGCCTTCCCAGCTCAGTTGTATCGAAGGCGGGCGCTGGTAGCGAGTGTCTTCTCAGCGGTGAAAGGTAAGCTCTCGGCGAGAGCACCAGGCCGAGAAGCCTCGAAATGCAGCGGATACAGGCACTGCTCTGCTGGAGCTGGCTACAACCTCATTCGGCTCAGACCTTGCCCGGTTTGAAGCACAGAATCGGCCTCATCGAAGGCTGTCAACAGAGTCAAGCAACTGCTATACACCATCCCGCTGTCGGGATCGGCCCTTGGAAGATGATTCACGTTCCTCTGGCTTCCGACCGGCTCCTGCAGCCCGTCCTAGGAACACACCGAGTACGGCGATCACCAGCATGGAGACCACGAACGGCAGGACCACCCCAAGCAGGAAACCGTACCCCGCCCGCAGCAGCAAAGCCGCGGCCACCGCGGCGACCGCCACGACGAGTGGGACCGTCCCGATCAGGACGAGCAGCATGGTCTGGGGATGCATGCGGTTCATGCTACTTCGTCACCCGGTCTATAGCCTTTAGCAGATCGTTCACCAGCTCTTCGGAGACGCCATCCCGCTCGGCGCGCTCCTCGACGAAGTCCTTTAGTAGCACGGTGTTTATCCGCCTGATAGCGGAGAATATGGCGTTGGTCTGCTGGACGAGGTCGGCGTAGGTGACATCGCCCTCCTCGACCATCTTCTCGACCCCTCGGACATGACCTTCCACGCTCTTGAGGCGCCGTACCACCTCACTCTTGGTCTGCTTCTGCAAGATGCGCCCTACCTCCCTTTTTCCCGATCTCCTCCAGCAGCTCCCCGACCACCGAGGCGTCGTGGAAGGGGACGTCCCCGTCCGGCAGGTGCTGCACCCTCTCGTGCCCCTTGCCAGCCACGACCACTACATCCCCAGCCCCCGCTTCCTCAAGCGCCTGCCGGATCGCCATCCGCCGGTCTAGCTCGATCCGGGCCCGCGCAGCGTCGGCCCCGGAAGCAACCTCCCAGGCTATCTCCGCCGGGTCCTCCGCGTAGGCGTCGTCGGTTGTTATAAAGCTTAAGTCCGCGAGGCGTGAGGCAACCCGGCCCATCTTCGCGCGCTTAGCCCCGTCCCTCTCCCCCGCCGCCCCGAACACGCAGATCACACGTCCCTGGCCACCGTAGGGAGCTCCGGCCTGCGCCACCCCGCGGGCGACCCCGAGGACCGCCTCCAGCCCCACGTCAGTGTGGGCGTAGTCCACGACGACCTCGAACCCGTATTCGGCGTACGTCGCGACGCGCTCGAAACGGCCGGGCACCTGCTCCATGCCACGCACTGCCGCCCCGACCGCGCCCCCACCCACGCCCACCGCGAGCGCCAAGGACGCGGCCCCGGCCACGTTGAGCACGTTGTATGAGCCGAGCAGCGGGATCTCCAGTTCGAGGACCCCGCCAAGATGGCGGAGAGCGAAGCGCGTCCCCGCCCGCGCCGGCCCGACGTTCGACACCCGGTAGTCCGCGTCGGCGGTACCCCCGAAAGTCGTTACACCATCGACCTCCTTGGCGAGCCGGCGCCCCCACCCGTCCTCGGCGTTGGCGAGTCTGGGCCCCTGCGCCATAAAAAAGAGCTCCCGCTTGGACGCGTAGTACTCCTCCATCGAGCCGTGCAGGTCGAGGTGGTCGCGGGTCAGGTTGGTAAAGAGGGCGCCGGCGAAGCGCGTTCCGGCGACGCGCCCCAGAGCCACGCCGTGCGAAGAGACCTCCATGACCACCCGCCGCACGCCCGAAACGAGCATCGCGGAGAGCCTGTCCTGCACCTCGGTCGCCTCCGGGGTGGTCCTTATCGCCGGGCGCCGCTCGCCGGCCGTCACCGTCTCGGCAGTCGTCATGAGCCCGCACTCCCCCTCCCCGTAGGCGCCAGCCAGGATGGAGTAAAGTGCGTAGGAGGTGGTTGTCTTGCCGTTGGTCCCGGTGACGCCGTAGACTTCCATGCTCGCCGAAGGGTCACCGTTTACCCTCCGGGCGAGGGCGGCCAGGGCGCGGCGGGCGTCCGGGACGACGGCAGTCGGAGCATTCGGAGCCTCGCGCTCGGCCACAACGAGGGAGGCGCCCCGGCGGAGGGCCTCGGGGACGAAAGCCATTCCGTCGCGCTTGAAGCCAGGGATGGCGACAAAGGCGAAGCCGGGCTGTACGGAGCGGGAATCATGCGCCACCCCGGTCACCCCCCGCACGCCGGACGGAACCTGCGCGTTGAGAATCCGGGCGAGCTCTAAACGGTCAAGGATCACAGCCCGTAGTGTAACAAGGGCGCCGGCGAGCACGGCCCGCCGGGAACCACGCTCCGAAACAGGTTCGAACTAGCCTCGAAACGCTGTCGAAACAGCACCCGATTACCCAAAGGCGGAAGTGTGGTAAAAGAGAACACACGAAATAGGCGAAAAATTCGGTGACTCACCACATGTGGTGTGCTACCCTACGCGGGTCAATTTTACAGAGATTTCACAATCGCGTCCTAGTGCGTCGAGCGGGCAGCCGTAGAAGCACATGGCCACAGGAGAGGAGATAGATGGCGATCAACAACTCCATCATGCTGGCGGAGCGCACTGACGAGCTCTTAAATCGGGGGCGAAGTCAGGGCTTTCTCAGCACGGAGGAGGTCGCCAACCTGTTGCAAGAGGGGGATCTCTCGGCCTTGGAGGTAGAAGAGTTCTACGCCGCGCTGGAGGAAGAAGAGATTACGGTCGTCGAGGGCGAGGCGGCGGAGGCCGGTGGGAGCGAGGCGGCGGCGGCCGCGGCCGCCCCGGCGTTACAGATAGCTCACGCCGTCGCCACCGGCGACTCGATCCGGATGTACCTCGCGGAGATAGGCCGGGTGTCGCTCCTGACCCATGCTGACGAGATACGACTCGCCAAGGGCATAGCCCGCGGGTGTAAGAGGTCCAAGGACCGGCTCGTCGAGGCCAACCTCAGGCTCGTCGTCTCCATTGCCAAGAAGTACCGCAACCGCGGAGTGTCTTTCTTGGACCTCATCCAGGAGGGCAACCTCGGTCTTATTCGGGCGGCAGAGAAATTCGACCACACTAAGGGCTACAAGTTCTCGACGTACGCGACGTGGTGGATCCGCCAGGCCATAACCCGCGCCATCGCGGACAAGGGCCGCACCATCCGCATCCCGGTCCACATGGTCGAGAAGGTCAACAAGTACCACAGAACCCACCGGCGCATACTCCAGAAGCTCGGACGCGAGCCCTCCGAGGAGGAGATAGCGCGCGAGCTCGGCGTCTTCGTCGAGGAGATACAGCGCCTGCAGGAGATCAGCCAGAGGTCCATCAGCCTCGCGACCCCGGTCGGCGACGACGACACCTCCGAGCTCGGCGATTTTCTCGAGGACTCCGGCTCCGTCACCCCGACGGACGCGGTCTCCGAGTCCTTGCTAACGTCCCACCTGCGCGAGGCGCTCGACGAGCTCCCGGAGAGGGAGCGTCATATCATCGAGCTGCGCTTCGGCATGAAGGACGACCGGCCTCGTACGCTTGAGGAGGTCGGCCGCGAGTTCGACATCACGCGCGAGCGCGTCCGGCAGATCCAGATGAAGACCCTCAACCTCCTGCGCGAGCAGCGCCGAACCCAGAACCTGCGCGAGTACCTCCGCTAGCGTCCCGAACGGCATCCCGAACACCTTGGATACCACCGAAGAGCTGCACGGATTCGTCTGCGACGTCGCGCGCCGCGCCGGCGAGCTGCAGCTCTCGCGCCACGAGGACCCAGGCGAGGTAAGGGAGAAGGCCCCTAAAGACTTCGTCACCGAAGTTGACCTCCTCTGTGAGAGGCTGATGGTCGACGCCATCCGCGAGCGCTACCCCGACGACGCTATCCTCTCCGAGGAGCAGGGCGGGTCGGTCTCCGAGACCGGGCGCACCTGGCTCCTCGACCCCGTCGATGGCACGGCCAACTTTATGAAGGCGAACCCCATGTTCTGCGCCTGCGTGTCGGTGATCGAGGACGGTACCGTGACCCACGCAGCCGTCGCCGCCCCGCGCCTAGGCGACCTCTACCATGCGCGCCTGGGGAACGGGGCTTACAGGGAGACCGGCGGGGCCTGCTCGCCGCTGCGCGTCAGCGGCACAGAAACGCTGGAGTACTGCGTCGTCGGCGCGGATCTCTCGCTTTACGGCGGGAGGACCCAGGAGCCCGGCGTGGAAGAGGTTTTGTTCGGCGCCTGGCAGTTAAGGGCGCTTGGGAGCGCCGGCATAAGGGGGGCCTGGATCGCGGCCGGCTACCTCGACGTCTCCGTCGGTACCCAGAACACCGTGTGGGACTACGCCCCCACGGTACTTCTCGTATCCGAGGCCGGGGGCCGCGCTACCGACCTCTCCGGCGAGCCCTGGAGCCTCTCTTCGGAAGGCCTCATCGCTACTAACGCTGCTCTGCACCAGGAGATCCTGCAGGTACTGAACCGGACCTGAGCGGTAACCCGCCGCGCCCGAGCCTGATCCGGTCGGCGCGTTCACAGGTGCATCGGCGTAGGTAGAAAAAGCCCATAACCACAATATCCTCACCTTTGTCGTCCACCGTCGGCACGCTTGCCGAAAGCGCTCCGCACGTGCCGTACCGCTCAAGCGAACCTCTTATGGTGGTTGGTCATAACGATTGAATCGGCATCCGCTAGCCGCAGTGCTCAAAGAAACCACAAGCATCCCTGGAGGTGACCGCCGAGAGTACTCTACCAACTACCTCGACCAGGGCCTCCCAAGGAGTTCTGGCTTCGGCCTTACGCCAAGTCCCTTGATCTGCGAGAGCGCCTCGTCGCTAGTGTTGAGATCTGCAGAGTAGGCCGGCGGGTAGGCGAGCTGGAAACCTCGCTCCTCGATCATCTGTTTGATCCTCTCCCATGTAGGCTGTTAGGTACCCATCGCCACGACTTGTTGGCCACAGCCCAGCGTGAGAACCAGAATTCGCTCCACAGAAGTCTCGAAAACCTCGTGGGCGGTCCCGCTCTCCACGGCCAGTGAAGACCCCGTACCTTCGAAGGTCATACTCGAAAGCAGCGTCGTGTTAGGCCCGCGGTTGCGTGGCACCGAGCACGACGCCCATTGTCCTCTCGGGGAGAGAGGCGTACATAAGAGAAAGGGAAGTGTTCGGGCCCATCTCGTCCACAAACACCAACCGCCTCGCGTCAAGTCCCCTCGCGACCATAGGCTTCCAGGCGGCTTTCAACCACTGGGCTCATCCCACCACCCCCATAGTCCATTTTTTGGCTGAAGCCGAGTCTCTTCCTCAACCGCCTGAAGGTGAAGTCGCTAAGGGGCGTGCTGGTTATGTGCTTTAGGAGGCGAGGCCTTTGGCCGATGGTGAGTGCCGGACGCTCCTTTACGTACTCTTCGACCAGATTCTGGGCGGTCTCGTCCGCCTTGCGGGCGAACCGTCGGCAGCGGCCTCGCCCCGTATGGTGCGGCTGAGGCGGGCCGCGGGGCCGCGCTCGCCGGGCCGGATCTTTCGGGTAGCGGCTCGATCGTTTGAGGCGTGGGTTGCGCTGGTTCCGGCTCATCGCGTTGGGTGAGGGTGGTCTCAGGGTCGGGGGGCGCAGTCGTGGTCTCGCCGGTTGCGGCAGTGGTGGTTTCGGAGATCGTCTCCTCGGTCATCTCTTCCGGCGGGGGTTCGGGCTTCACGTAGGCGTGATCGTCAGTCTTTACTTCGAGGTTCAAGTCGGGGCTCGGCGCGGCGAACTCTTGCACGGGGAACTTCTGGGCTACATGCTGCATATATAGGGACCAGATGTCCAGCGGGTAGTTCTCGCCGTTGATCTCTGGGAGACCGTTGATGTTCACCATGGAGCGGCGCTCATCCGGGTAGCCGACCCAGACGCTCGTGGAGAGCTGCGGGATGAAGCCGATAAACCAGGCGTCTATGAACTCGTTGGAGGTACCGGTCTTGCCGGCCACGGGGCGGCCTATCTCGGCTTCAAGGTCGTGGTAGTAGCTGGCCGTACCGCGCTCGACCACGCCCCGCAGGGACTCGGTGACGACGGCCGCCTCGTCGCGGCTCAGGGCTTCGTTGCCAAGCAAGCGGTGCTCCTCGAAGACGACCTCCTCCCTGGATACCCGCTCCACCAGGTACGGCTCCATGTGGGTGCCCGAGTTCGCGAAGGTCGAGTAGGCGGAGGCCATCTCCAAGGGTGTTACCCCGACGCGAAGACCACCTATGGCGGTGGATGGGTAGGCGTCCACCTCGGTCTGAACGCCGATCTCGTGCGCCATCTCGACCATGTTCTGAAGGCCCAGATCTAGGGCGAGCTGGACGAAGACGGTATTGTCCGAGTCGGCCATAGCCTTCGCAAGCGTGATCGGCCCTCGCTCGATAAAGTCGTAGTTGGAGACCTCATAGCGTTCGGTGTTCTCGCCCATGTCTATGCTAAGATCCTTGGAGACGTAGAGGGTCTCGGGCGAGATCCCCTGGTCTATAGCCTCCGCCAGGACGAAGGGTTTGAACGAGCTACCGGCCTGCCTGTGAGCCTGCGTAGCCAGGTTAAACTTAACCTGCTCGAAGTCCGAGCCGCCAACCATCGCCCTGACCGCTCCCGTCGCGGGGTCGACCGAGACCAGCGAGGCCGAAGGGTCGCCGGCCTCTGGGCTCACGATGGAGTCGACGGCGGTGCTCGCCGCCTCCTGCAGCCCTGGGTCGAGGGTCGTGTAGATCTTGAGACCCCCCTCGTAGATCGCCTCGTCGCCATATTCCTCGGCGAGTTCCTTGCGGACGGCGTTCAGGAAGTACTCGTTGTCGTCCTCGTACTGGATGCGCCCACGGCTGAGGACTAGCTTCGATCCCACCGCCCGGTCGTGCTCCGTCTGGGTTATAAAGTCGTACTCCAGCATCCGGTCGAGTACCACGTCGCGGCGCTCCTTGGCACCCTCAGGGTCGGCGAAGGGATCGTAGACACCGGGGAGGTTGATGATCCCGGCCAACAGGGCCGCCTCCGGTAGCGTGAGGTCAGCGGACTTTTTGTTGAAGTAGGTTTTGGCGGCGGCCTCGGCGCCATAGGCGTTGGACCCGAAGTACACGGTGTTGAGGTACTGCTCGAGTATCTTGTCCTTAGAGTTCTCTTTCTCATACTGCCAAGCGAGCGAAGCCTCAACGAACTTCCGCTCGAAGCTCGGTATGTAGCGCTCGTCTTGGGCTATGTAGGTGTTCTTGATGAGCTGCTGGGTCACGGTGGAGCCACCCTCCCGGATGGAGAGGCTCTGCACGTTCTCCATGGCCGCGCGACCGATAGCCTCGAAGTCGAGCCCGCGGTGCTCGTAGAAGCGGTGGTCTTCGATGGCGATCACCGCCTTTTGCAAGGTGGGGGCCATGTCTTCGAGGGATACCACGAAGCGGTTCTGGACGCCGTAGAGCTGGTCTACGACCTTGCCATTCGCGTCGTAGACCAGCGAGGTCTGAGCGAGCTCGGCGGAGCGGTAGTCGTCGAGGTCGGGCACGGTGGCCGCGAAGGCTTGATAGGTACCAACGACCCCGGCAATGAGCGCGACCGCCCCGAATATCGCCACCGCGCAAAGGATCAGGAAAGCGGTCCTGAGTCTCTGCAAAAGGTTACTATTCTTGCGCTGCCGGCGGCGGCGGCGCCCGATTCTGCCCAGATTACCGTTTTGCATGAAGAGGTTATTATACAAAATGGTCGTTCTGATCTCTTAAAGGAGACGCCATCGTCGACACGAGCCTCGCACGAGAAGAGTTCCCCGCCCTCGCCGATAACGGCTACGCCTACCTGAATTGCGGAGGCAGCGGGCCTCCCCCCTACCACGTCGTCGAGGCCATGCGGGAGATCGAGGAGCTCTGCTCCGGTCCCGCCTACCTCGATGGCGTAGGCCTCTTCGCCCGCCAGGCCCAGGCGGCCTCCCACGCCCGGGAGGCCGCCGCCCGACTCGTGGGCGCCGGCCCGGACGACCTGGCCCTCACCCAGAACACCACCCACGGAATGAACCTCGGGGTGGCCACGATCGATTGGCGCGAGTACGACGAGGTCGTCTCGACCACGACCGAGCACCCCGGCTGCCTGGCGCCGCTACACAACCTGAGGAGGCGCTTTGGGGTGAAGGTAAACCTCGTCTCGCCCCCAGTGACGCCCGAGAAGATCGAGGCTGCTTTGACACCGAAGACCCGCCTCGTCGCGCTCTCCCACGTGGACTGGACGAGCGGGGAAGTGCTGCCACTGGAGGAAATCTGCACCCTCGCCCGCGAGCGGAACGCGCTGACCTTGATAGACGGCGCCCAGTCCGTCGGGAACATCCTGGCAAACGTGCCCGCCACCGGCGCGGATATGTACGCCTTCACCGGCCACAAGTGGGTGCTCGGTCCCGAGGGCATGGGCGCCTTCTACGTCCGGCCCGGTCTCCCGATTCCCAGCCCGAACGTCGGTTACCTCTCGCTCCCCAGCCCCGCCGACTTCGACGCCGCGGGCGGTTACGACCTCAGGCCTGACGCCCGCCGTTTCGAGGCCTCGACGATGAGCCCGGCCCTCGCCGGGGGCTTCGCCGCCGCGGCCGAGGCAGTGTACGAGCGCGGAGAGGTCGGCTTCGATGGGATCAGACGCCGCGCCGACCTCCTGATGGACCTCCTCTCGGTGCTGCCGCGAGTCACGGTCCGCTCACCCCGGCCAGCCCAGTCAGGGCTGGTGAGCTTCGCGATCGAAGGCGTCGCCGCCCAAAAAGCCGCGGAGCGCCTGTTAGAGGAGAGGTTCATCGTGCGCTACATACCGGATCCCAACTCTTACGTACGGGCGAGCACACACCTGTTCAACACGGAGGAGGAGTTAGAGAGGCTAGCGGAGAATATCAGCCGCTTGTAGCGTTCGGGTGTGGGATCGGGAAGCGCGATCACAACGAAATGCGGAACGTCAGCACTCGATCCCGCGTATCGGGAAACCATCTCCCATACAAGCCCTTGCGCCCGCCTGGCAGGTCGAGTTCGCGCCGCGTATGGCAATACTCGGGCCCTGCCTCGCCCGTCCTAGTCTCGCCGCCTGCGGGTACACACCCTCTCACGCCCACCAGCTTGCCGCCGATGCGGGCGTCTGACGTTAGTTCGGATCCGTCGGGCGGCCGTACCCCTCGCCTTATGAAGATCACCCGCTCCTCCGCCACCGCGCTACAGGGAATGCTTCGGTAGTTCGTCTCACTCCGGTCGCTCGCGCGGCGCCGCCCGTGTCTTCGGCGTCGGAACCCGCGGCGCGTTGGTGCGCTGCGGGGCCTGCGGTGGGCTAGGGCCGTAATCGCTACCCAGAAGAGAACGGTTGCGCACAGTAACGCTACCTGGCGCAGGTGAATCAAACCGTCATTCTAGCCCCGGTAGGGGCCTACAACGCCAGTAGTACGTCTACGGCAGCGTCGATGTCAAGGACGAGGTGATCCGGCTCGGCGACGCGTAGAGTCTCCTCGGAGAAGGCGCCCCAACTTACGGCGACGCTCGTGAGGCCCGCGGCCTTAGCGGCCTCGACGTCGAAGGGGGAGTCACCGACGTAGACGGCCTCCTCCTTGGAGACGCCGCCCATGAAATCCAGCCCCTTCAGGAGCGGCTCGGGATGAGGTTTGTGCTCGGTGGTGTCCTCCATAGTAACGAAGCAGTCCACGACTTTTCTGAGCCCTGGAAAACTGTCGAGGGCCATCTCTACGGAGACGCGGCGTTTGGACGTGACGACAGCTACCTTTATGTTGGCGGAGCGAAGACGGGCGAGGGACGCTTCGATACCTGGGAATTCCGAGATCAGGGTATCGTGGTGCTCCTCGTTGTAGAGGCGATAGGACTCGAGGAGCAACTCCGCCTTCTCGGCATCGATCAGCTCCATCTGGCGTGGAAGGGGCTGGCCGACATGGGCGAGCAGGGTCTCGCGGGGGATGTCGCCGCGCCCCAAGACCTCGCCGGTGGCGTGGCGGAGGGACTGGTGGATCAACTCCGTGGTGTCGACGAGCGTGCCGTCGAAGTCGAACAAGGCGGCGGCGAGCAAGGCTTACTCGAGCCCGTCTTCTAGCAGGCCGCCGACGTCCCAGGCGCCTAGTTCCTCTAGGCCCGCTGTGTCGGTCAGCTCCAGGTGGACGGGGGTAACGCTGATCTCGTTGTTCTCGATGGCGGCGAAGTCGGTGCCCTCCTCCTCGTGGTGGCCCGGCGGGTTGTTGTAGATGTCGTAGCCGACCCTCCCCCCGTCATCCCGGACCTCGACCAATTCGTCCTTGTAGAAACGTCGCCCGAGCCTGGTGACCCTGGCGCCGTTTAGTTTCTCGCGCGGCAGGTTGGGCGCGTTGACGTTCAGAATGCGTCCCTGCGGGAGGCCCTTGAGGGCGATCTTTACCAGCCGGGCGGTGAACTCCGCCGCCGGCTCGAGATGCAGTCCGTCGTCGAGGGGCGCGTCCTCTTCGACGGTCTCGTGCCAGGGACGGTCTATGCTCAAAGAGACGGCGATGCCGGGCACCCCGATCACTATTCCCTCCATGGCCCCGGCGACTGTCCCCGAGTAGGTTATGTCATCGCCCAAGTTCTCGCCGTGGTTTATACCGGAGACGACGACATCGGGCTCGAAGTCCATCAGCCCTAGGGCCACCAGCCGCACGCAGTCGACCGGCGTCCCCGTGCACGCGTAGCCCGTCACCCCGTCGGCCATCTCACGCTCCTCGACATGCAGCGAGCGCCCGAAAGAGATACTGCGCCCAACCCCGGAACGGTTCTGGTCGGGGGCTACGGTGATGACGTCTCCGACCTTCTCCAGCGCGCGCCGCGCCGCAAGTAGGCCGGGGGCACCTATTCCGTCGTCGTTGGTCAGTACTATGCGCATATCCCAAGCTTTCCGATTCAGTCGGAGACAATCACCCTTCATAAAAGGCTCCTGATTCTATCACCCCGGCGAGGACGCACCGCACGCGCCGCCGGTAGTCGCGAGGGCGTCCGCTATAGAAATAAGCAATCCACAACATTGAGAAATAAGAATGGACAAAGGCACTTGGATACGGTAGCTTACCGGGGCTGTGCTCGAAGGACCTACGCAAGGAGTGTGATGCCCGTGGACGCTGCAGAGTGGTTTAAGCATCGCTCCTATGACTACAGGCAGTTCTCCGACCTGGAGGCGCTGGCCTACCGCAAGCGCGAGCTCGGTCTGACGGTCAGCGCCGTACTGCCGTGCCGCAACGTCGCAGACACCGTGGGCGGGATCGTGGACGTGATCCACGGTGTCAACGAGCGGTCGGGCGAGAGTGCGCTGGTGGATCAGATCCTCGCCGTCGACGCCGACTCGACGGACGGCACGGCAGAGGTCGCCGCCGCTAGGGGCGCGGAGGTCTACTCCGAGAACGAGCTGATGAACAACCTCGGGGGCGCGCACGGCAAAGGCGACGCCATGTGGCGCTCCCTATCGGTCGCCCACGGGGAACTCGTGATGTACATAGACGCGGATACCAGGGACTTCAAGCCTCAACTCGTCTACGGCATCCTCGGCCCGATCCTCGAGGTGACCGAGGTGCGCTTCGTCAAGGCCGCTTACCGCCGCCCGTTCAAGAGTCACGAGACCGTCGAGCAGGACGGCGGCGGGCGCGTAACAGAACTCACAACCAAGCCGCTCCTCAACCTCTTCTTTCCGGAGCTCACGGGCTTCGTGCAGCCCCTGGCCGGGGAGTTCGTCGCCGACAAGGAGCTCTTCAGCTCCATCCCCTTCCTAACCGGCTACGCGGTCGAGATCGGGATCATGATAGACGTTCTGAAAAAGATAGGGCTCGCTGCGATGGCGCAGGTGGACCTCGGCACCCGCCAAAACCGCCACCAGCCCCTACGAAACCTCTCCCGCATGTCCTACTCGGTGCTGCGGGCAGTCGCCCGTCGGCTGCGCCAGGAGGGCCGCCTGAACCAGGTGCGTGACCCGAGCCTGCCCGACTCCCTGTTTCAGTTCTCTGACTACCTCCACGCTGTAGCAACCCCTGACGGCCTGCAGCTCCAGGAGTACGTCGAGGAACTCGTCGAACGTCCCCCAATACAGGAAGTCTTGCGAGTCAGGTAAAGGAGCGACCTTGACCGGCGTCCACGATATGGGGGCTTCCCCGGCGGCTCCATCGACAAGGCCCAGCACGAGGTCGAGGACTGGGAACGCCTCGCGGACGCCGTCACCACCGCCCTGGACGGCAAGGGAATCAAGACAACTGACGAACACCGGCGGGCACAGGAGAGTCTCCCACCGGAAGAGTACGCGAATCTCTCCTACTACGAGCGCTGGGTCGCCGCAACCGAGAGGCTGCTCGTCGAGAAGGGCGTCCTCACCTGCGAAGAGATCGACGGCAAAGTGGAGGAACTCAAGCGCCGCTGGGGCGGGCGGTAACCGCGACCTTCGAGCCCGGCGACCGGATCCGGGTCCGCCCCGGCGAGAAGCCCGGCCACGTCCGCACCCCCGGCTACCTGAAGGGCAAGTCGGGGTGGATAGAGTCAGTGCTCGGCGAATTCCCGAATCCCGAGGACCTCGCCTACGGCCTCTCCGGTCTACCGGAACGGCCCCTCTACAAGGTGGGCTTCAGGCAGGTAGATCTCTGGGAAGATTACGAGGGACCAGCTGACGACCGTCTGTACGCGGATGTCTACGAGCAGTGGCTCGAGCCAGGCGAAGGAGGAACCACATGAACGACCACCACCCGCACGAGGATACGAGCCGTGGGCGAACCACCAGTCCCTACGCCGCCCGCATCCGGGCTATAGAGACGCTGCTCATCGAGAAGGGCGTGCTAACCGAACCGGAGGTGCAAGACCGCATCTCCTATATGGAATCCCGTTCGCCGGCCAACGGCGCGAGGCTCGTGGCCCGCGCGTGGGCCGATCCGGACTTCAAAGAACTACTTCTCTCCGACGCGAAAAACGCCGCCCTTGAACTTGGCATAGACCTATCGCACCCGGCGGAGTTCCTCGTCGTGGAGAACACGCCGGGGGTGCACAACCTGATCGTCTGCACCCTCTGCTCCTGTTACCCCCGGGCCCTCCTCGGGCGCCCGCCAGACTGGTACAAGAGCTTCAATTATCGTTCGCGAGCCGTCAGGGAACCCCGCTCCGTGATGAGGGAGTTCGGCTTCGAGCCGCCGGAGGGCGTAGAGGTGGTCGTCCACGACAGCACCGCCGACGCCCGGTACATGGTGCTGCCCATGCACCCACCCGGCACGGTAGGCATGGCCGAGAGAGAGCTCGCCCGGCTCGTCACGCGGGACTGCCTCGTCGGGGTCAACGTGCCGCGGGCGCCGGTCCAGTCCGGCTGAACCCCGGTTTCGACCGGTAGCCAACTTCAACCCCTACCCGCGTTACGTCGGGAAGAGTTTGAGGTAGCTCGCGCCGTCGAGCCCGTCGTCGTAGTAGTCGGGCATCGTGTAGGCTAGTTCGTATCCTAGGGCCTGGTAGAGACTTCGCGCGGTATCGTTGGTTAAGCGCGTGTCGGCATAGACCCCGCGCCCTGGCTAACCCACACGAACCCTTCGGCGCGTCGCGCGAGCGTCGAGCTGATGCCCCGCTGCCTCGAGCCCAGGTCTACTGCCAGGCCGTGCAGTTGCCCGAACCGGTTCCCAATACTGGACCGAGGCGAACCCCGAGACCCTCTCTGACGCCGGTCCCTCCGAGTCTTCCGGCAGGGCGACGAAGACTGCCTCTCGAACCCCGGTCCGCCGGCCGGTCTGCAGGTTGTCGCTCTCGGCCAGTTAGCCCGCGACCTATCGTGGCTCCCTCCCGTTCTTCTCCAGGACCCGGCAGATGCCCGGACGATGCTGGGCGGTTTCGTAGAGCGCGACGGTTAACCCGAGAGTTCGCCCCCGGTATCGTCACTCACGAGACAACCTGGTTCCGCAGGTGCGTAGCGCCGCGCTTGAGATCCGCCGACCCTGTCCGAGCCGGTCGAACGCTCCTAGCCCACCTTCTCCTTCTCCGCCTCGCGCTCGTTGGCGGCGAGAACCCTGTCGACGAGGTTCGGCGGGACCTCCTCGTAGTGGCCGGGCTCGACGTGAAAGTTGGCGCGTCCGCCGGTGATGGAGCGCAGGTCGCGGGCGTAGGTGAGCATCTCGATCTGGGGCACCTCGGCTTGTATTAGCTGTCGCTCGCCACGCTGCTCTATACCCATTGGGCGTCCGCGCCGACTGGAGAGGTCGCCCATGACATCGCCGACCAACTCCGCAGGCGCGAGTACCTCGACCTTCACGTACGGCTCCAGCAGGACGGGGTTGGCCTTCTCGATGGCGTTCTTGAAGGCCATCGAACCCGCCACCTTGAAGGCCATCTCCGAGGAGTCAACGGAGTGAAAGGCCCCGTCGTAGAGGCGTACCTTCACGTCCACCACGGGGTAGCCGGCAATGGTCCCCTCGCCCATCGCTTCCACTATCCCTTTCTCGACGGCCGGGATGAACTGCCGCGGGATGGCGCCGCCGACGATGGCGTTGTCGAACTCGAATCCGCCGCCGCGGGGCAGCGGGGAGAGCTCGATCCTCGCGTCCCCGAACTGCCCCCGGCCGCCGGTCTGCTTTTTGTAGCGCCCCTGCGCCTGGGCAGAGCCCGTGATGGTCTCCATGAAAGGCACCTTCGGCGGCCGCGCCTCGACCTCGACCCCGTAGCGGCCCTGGACACGCTCCAGCGCGAGCTCGACGTGCATCTGCACCAGCCCAGCTAGGATGTCCTCTCCCGTCGCCTCTGAGCGCTCCAGTTTGAGGGAGGGATCCTCGTCCACGATGCGCCGGATGGCCTCAAAGACCTTTTCTTCCTCCCCCCGAGCCTTCGCACCCACCGCGTAAGCCGCAGTGGGTTCCGGCAGCTCGACGGGCTCGAACGACATCGGCTGCTCCGGCTTGCAAAGGGTGTCGAAGGTCGCCGTTTCCTTGAGCTTGGCGACCGCGACGACGTCCCCGGCGACCGCCTCGTCAACGGAGGTGCGCTCCTTTCCGACCAGGTGCGAGATACCCCCGAGCCTCTCGGAGGACCCGGTGCGGGGGTTGGTGAGAGCCTCGTCCGAGCGGCAGCGGCCGCTCACGACCCTGAGCACGCTCAAACGCCCGGCGTAAGGGTCCACGTAGGTCTTGAACGCGTAAGCGGCGAACGGACCTTCCGAATCGCTGGGGATCTCCTGGCCCTCCTGCGTAACCCAGCGCGAGCGGTCCGCAGGGCTGGGGGCACTGCCAGCGATCACGTCGAGTAGCCTGTCTATGCCAATCATACGCTCAGCGCTCGCGGCTATGACGGGGATTATGAGGCCATCCGCTATACCCTGGCGGATGCCCTCGAACGCCTCCTCGGTCGTGATCTCCTCTCCTTCTAGGTACTTCTCCAAGAGTGTATCGTCGCTCTCGGCGATGGCCTCAAAGAGCTGGGTCTTGGCCTCGTCAACCTCGTCTTCCATCCCCTCAGGGATCTCCACTCTCTGCTCGCCGTCGACGAAGGCGGTTCCGCTGAGGAGGCCGTAGACGCCCCTTAGGTCGTTCTCGTGTCCGATAGGCAGGTTCAGCGGGACGACCGACTGCCCGAACCTCGCCCGCAGCTGCCCGACCACGACCCCGAAGTCGGTGCGCTCACGGTCGAGGTGGTTGACGACGATGAGGTGCGGGATGCCCTCCCTCTCTCCTCGGCGCCACACACGCTCGGTCACGACCTGGATGGGGTCCTGGGCATGGACCACCAGGATCGCGCAGTCAGCCACCCTCTGGGCGATGAAGGCGTCCCCGATAAAGCCCCCGTCCCCGGGGGTATCGAGCACATTGACCTGGCGCCCCTTCCACTCGAGGTTGGCGACGCTCATGCCGAGGGTCATGCCGCGCTCGGTCTCCTCGTCGGTGTAGTCCAGAACGCCACCCGCCGGGCCGCTCCGCCTGGAAGCCAGCCCGATCATGCCCTCGGCTATCGAGGTCTTGCCGCTACCCCTGTGCCCGATCAGGCACACGTTCCGAATCGTCTCCGGCTCTACCGCCACGGGTTCTCCTTTCCCAAGCCAAAATCCCCTTCCGCCCGCTCCCACGGGCGGGGACACGTAGCTTAACGCAGGACAAACCCTCGCGCAGAATACGACCGCGGCGATCGTCGGGCATCGGCATACAAAGCCCACACCCCGGGTTCTTGCCTGCCCCCTGGTCGCCCGGGGCTAGCTAGAGTACGGCCTCCAGGAAGCGCCTCGTCCGGGGATCTCTGGCCCCACCGACGAGCTCGGCGGGGGGTCCTTCCTCTATAAGGTTCCCCTCGTGCATAAAGGCCATCCTATCGGCGACCTCGCGCGCGAAACCCATCTCGTGCGTCACCACCACCATGGTCGTTCCCGACTCGAGGGCGAGATCCTTCATCACGGCCAGCACCTCCCCGATGAGCTCGGGATCGAGCGCGGAGGTGGGCTCGTCGAAGAGCATGACCTCCGGCTGCATGGCCAGGGCGCGCGCGATGGCGACCCGCTGCTTCTGCCCGCCCGAGAGCCTTATAGGGTACTCGTCCTTCTTGTCCGCGACGCCGACCTTCTCCAAAGAGCGTATCCCAAGCCGGTCCGCCTCTGCCCTTGGCATCCTTTTCACGGTGACCGGGGCCTCGACTACATTCTCGATCACGCTCAGGTGCGGGAAGAGATTGAAGTCTTGGAAGACCATCCCGGTACGAGATCGGATCTCGCGCATCGCGCTGCGCCGCGGGCGGTTGCCGGGCCCGGCCTCATAGCGAATGCCGTCCACCTCCACGCTCCCCGAGGTCGGTTCCTCCAGGAGGTTGATGCACCTGAGCAGCGTGCTTTTCCCCGAGCCAGAGCGGCCGAAGATCACGACGACCTCCCCCGGCCCCACGTCCAGGTTCACGCCTTTAAGCACCTCGTTATCGCCGAACACCTTGCGGACACCACGGAGGCTCACCACCGGGCGTGCCTCAGTGCCCATGCGGACCACCGCCCTCCCTGACGTAGCCCCTGGCGAGCCGTCTTTCGAGACGCCCCTGGAAATAGGAGAAGATGCTCGTCAGGAGCCAGTAGATCAGGGCCGCGATCACCAGCGTCTCCAGGTTCTGAAAGTATTGGCGGCCAATCTTCGACGCCCGAAAAAAGAGCTCCTGGGTGCCGACGATACCAACCAGCGAGGAGTCCTTGATCATGGCTATAAATTCGTTGCCCGTCGGCGGGATGCTGACCCGGATCGCCTGCGGAAGCACGATTCTGCGCATCGTCTGCGTCCGCGTCATCCCCAGGGCCTGCGCCGCCTCGACCTGCCCGTGCCCGACCGACTGGATGCCGGCACGGAAAATCTCCGCCATATACGCCCCGTAGTTGATGCCGAGTGCCAGCACCCCGGAGGTGATAGTCCCCAGTATAAATAGCCCCTGGAGCGGGCCCGGTGCGTACTGGGCGAGCTGCGGAAGGCCGAGGTATATAAAGAAGATCTGGACGATAAGCGGCGTCCCGCGGATAAATGAGACGTAGAAGCCGCTGATGCCGTTGAACACTGGGTTCCTGGAGAGCCGACCCAGGGCGCCGAGCAGCGCTAGAGGGACGGCGAGCAGGATACCCATTATGGAGATCAGGATCGTCAGCGGCACGCCGGCCAAGATAAACGGCAGCCACTGCAGCATGAACGCGGTGTCGAACCGGAAAGCCGCGAAGAGGACCGCGAGCGCGACAAAGATCAGGATCCAAACCACGGCCAGCTTGGCGCGGAACGAGTAGTGCGCCGACCGCGCCTCCAGGCGATCCCTTATGTTCATGAGGGTCGAGATGGTCGCCTCAGGGGCCGCTCTCGCGGTCCGGAATCAGGCGCCCTGCCTTTCCGTCAGGTCTATGCCGTACCACTTCTGCGAGAGCTTCGTGAGGGTCCCGTCCTCGTGCATCTCCCGGATGGTCTTGCTGACCTCGTCGACGAGGGGCTGCGGGTCGGCGGGGGCCTCCTTGTCTATGGCGGCGGCCAGGGGCTCGTAGAAGAGCGGGTCGCCGACGACCTTTATCGGGGTGCCGGCCTTCTGCGCCTCCTTGAGCGTGTACAGGGAGCTCATCACCGCGTCGAGGCGCGCCCCATCCCCGAGTGCGAGGTCCTGTATGGCCGAGGAGTCGGTGTCGTAGGTCTTTACCTGCGGGTCGTCCACCACGTACTCGTACTCCCCGGGGATGTTCAGCGAGCCCTCCAAGTAGGCCTCGTAGGTGCAGGCGGCGCATACTCCTATCATCTTCCCGTCGAGGTCGGTCTCTGGATCGGTTATGTTGGTGTTGGTCTCGTGGACGGCCGCCGCCGCCGGGACGTAGTAGTAAGCCGGCGAGAAATGCAGGACCTTCCGCCGATCTGGGGTCGGGGTCATCGAGCCCACGCTGAGGTCCCACCTGCCATTCCAGTTGCCCGCGGTGATGACGTCCCAGGAGGGCGTCTGCCACTCGACCTCTACGCCCATACGCTTGGCGACCTCCTCGGCCACGTCTATGTCGAAGCCCTTAAACTCTCCGCTCTCGGTCTGGAAGGATTGCGGCGGGTAGGCCGGGTCGGTCGAGACGCGCAGGACACCGGCGTCCTTGACCTGCTGGAGCAGGTCTCCCCCGTCGCCCCCTCCCGCGGAGCCTCCCCCGCAGGCGGAGATCACCGACAAGGCCCCGAGCACGGCGACCAGCGACACCAGCCTTTGCATCCTCTGCACGTTCCTCTTCCCCTTTATGCTTGCCTCTCCCGGCTCGACACCCCTTGGGGCAGCCTACCCTTTCAGGAGGTGCACTATAGCGGCTTATCGGCGCGAGTACGAGCTTTTTATGCGCTCCCGGAACCGGCGCCGCCTCTCGGCGCTCTTATAATCCGCCAACACGACTTTGGTGGCGTTAAGACCGGGGATGCCCATGACGCCGCCCCCTGGGTGGGTTCCCGAGCCGCAGAGGTAGAGGCCGTCCACGGGCGTCTTGTAGCCCGCTAGCTCGGGGGTGGGGCGGAAGGAGAAGAGCTGATCCAAGGACATCTCCCCCTGGAAGATGTTACCCCCGATGAGGCCGAAGCGCTGCTCCAGGTCGTAGGGCGTGAGGACCTGGCGCTCGATCACCGAGTCCCTAAAGTTCGGGGCGAACTCCGTGAGTTTGTCCGTGACCCGGTCGGCGACGAGGTCGCGCCCGCCATCGTCCCAGCTGCCCTCCCTGAGCTCATAGGGTACGTACTGCACGAAGCACGTCATTATGTGCTTACCCTCAGGGGCGATGGTCGGGTCCTTGGTCGTCGGGATGACCGCGTCGATCATCGGCCCCTCCGAGATCCGGCCGTACTTGGCGTCGTCCCACGCCTTCTCCAGGTACTCGAGGGTGGGGCTGATCATGATTTCCGGGTGCTGCGGCCCGAGCTCCTTTCCCGGCATCGCCGTGAGGTCAGGCAGCTCGGAGAGCGCGAAGTTGACTTTGGCCGACGGGCTACGGTTCCTGAAGCCCCTGAGCTCGCGGACGAGTTCAGGGGACACATGATCCTCCCCGACGAGTGAGAGGAGCGTCGTCTCGGGGTGGGCGCCGGAGACTACCACGCCCGCCTGCAGCGTGTTGCCGTCTGCCAGGGTGACGCCGGTCGCCCGGCCGTCGGCGACGTCGACGGCGACGACCTCGGCGTTGGTGCGGATCTCGGCCCCGGCGGCCCGCGCCGAGGCCGCTATCGCCTCTGAGACGCCCCCCATCCCCCCGCGCACGAAGCCCCAACCGCCCGTGACGCCGTCGGTCTCGCCCATGCGGTGGTGCAGCAGGACGTAGGCGGACCCGGGGCTCATCGGGCCGCCCCACATACCTATCACACCCCCGGGGGCCAGCGCGCCCTTGATACGCTCGTCCACGAAGAAGCGGTCGAGAAAGTCCGCGCAGCTCATCGTCATGAGGTCGACGAGCCGGGAGATGCTCTTGCGGATGCCGAAGGCGTAACGCCCTAAAGAGAGCGTCTCGAGCACGTCGGCGAGGGAGCGGACGCCAGGGTCCGGGGGCCTTTCGTACAGGAGGGGATGCACGAGGTCGGCGAGCTCGGCGAGCTGGCGGTTGTACTCAAGGTAGGCGCGCCCATCCTTGGCGTTGATCTTCCCGATCTCCTCCGCCGCCAGCTCGGGTTCGTCCCAGAGCAAAAAGCCCGAGCCATCCTCGAGGGGGGCGAAGTAAGCCGGGTCGAGCGGGTAAACGTGGTAGCCGTATCTGGGGAGATCCAGCTCCCTCACGATCCTCGCCGACAGCAGGCTCACCACGTATGAGGCGGTTGAGACTTTGAAGCCGGGCCACACCTCCTCTGTCACCGCCGCGCCGCCCACCAGGTGGCGACGCTCCAACACGACCGTCCTGAGGCCAGCCCGGGCGAGGTACGCCGCGCACACCAGCCCGTTGTGCCCCCCACCCACAACCACAGCGTCGTAACGAAGCGCGTTCGCCAACGCCCCACCCCCTAGCTAGAGAGTTACCGTCTCTTGTACAATCGCGGCATTCTAGCAGCAGAGGCCGCCTTCCCGTGCCAGGGAGCGGAACACTAGACCGGAGGGAGGATGCCGTGACGCCCATAGATCGCGAATCGCTCGCACAGTCCCTGGCCCCGTTCGGCCACAGCATTACCCTTCCCGCCGAGGCTTACACCGACGAGTCCGTGTTCCGGTGGGAGCAGGATCGCTTCTTGGACCGGAGCTGGGTCTGCGTAGGACGCTCCGACGACCTGCACGACCCCGGTGACCAGCGCGCCGGCCCCTTGGGCCGGGAGTCCGTCCTCCTCGTGCGTGGCGAGGACGGTGTCCTACGCGCCTTCTACAATGTCTGCCGCCACCGCGGGCACGAGCTTCTGCCCGTGGGCGGCGAGGCCCGCGGCAAGTTCGTACGCTGCCCCTACCACGCCTGGGCCTACGGGCTGGACGGGGAGCTGAGGGGCGCGCCGGGCTTCGGCAAGGCCGAGGGTTTCGACAAGACCGAGCATCCCCTCGTCTCCATGCGCATCGTGCAGTGGCACGGTTGGATCTTCGCGAACGCCAGCGGCGACGCCCCACCGTTCGGGGAGCACGTGGGCAATCTAGAGGAGCTGGTCCTGAACTACAGTTGCGAAGAGCTCGTTGTCGCCGCCCGCCACGACTACGAGATAGCGGCGAACTGGAAGATCCTGGCCGAGAACTACCACGAGTGCTACCATTGCTCCTCCATCCACCCCGAGCTCTGCAAGGTCAGCCCGCCGACTAGCGGCGGTGACAACCTGGAACCTGAGGGCGCTTGGATAGGGGGCCCCATGGACCTCTACGATGGCGTCGAGACCATGTCGCTCGACGGCAAGAGCCACGCTCCCAACCTGCCCCCCCTCTACGAGGGGCAGGACCGCACGGTCTATTACTTTCAGCTGTTCCCAAACCTTCTAATAAGCCTCCACCCAGACTACGTGATGACCCACCGCCTCCAACCCCTCGCCCCCGATAGGACCGCCGTCGAGTGCGAGTGGCTCTTCTCTCCGGAGGCGATCGCGCGGGAAGGCTTCGATCCCTCCTACGCCAGCAACTTCTGGGATGTCACCAACCGTCAGGACTGGCACGCCTGCGAGGCCGTGCAGAAGGGCGTCTCCTCCCGCGGCTACCGCCGGGGTCCCCTCTCGCCGCGCGAGGACGCCGTCTATCAGCTCATCACGATGGTCGCAAACGGCTACCTGGGAGGCGGAGTCGCCCGCCCCGCGAGCCGGGCTTCCGAAGCCGCCCACTAGAGCCGGGCATTAGAGTGAATCCGCAAGACCAAGATAACAAGCGCCCCCGGCTTTCGCGGGGGCGCCCTGGTTGTTAAGTCTCTTGCGGCTTCACCACTCTAGACCATCAGCAGTACAGGGTTCTCGAGGGTCTTCTTGACCTCGGACATGTAGAGGGCGCCATCGCGGCCGTTGGCGATGCGATGGTCGGCGGAGAGAGTGAGCTTCATCATGCTGGCGGGGACAACCTCGCCGTTCTCGTCGTAGGACGGGCGCCGGTCAATGCTCGATACCGCGATTATCGCGGCCTGTGGCGGGTTGATGATGGCGGTGAAGCTCTCGACGCCGAACATGCCCATGTTGGAGACCGTGATCGTGCCGCCCTGGTACTCGTCGGGCTTCAGGCTCCCCTCGCGCGCCCGAGTCGCCAAATCTTTCGACTCGCGCGAGATGGTGGCGAGGCCCTTGCTACCGATGTCCCTGATCACTGGGGTTATCAGGCCCTGGTCTAGGGCGACCGCCATCGCCATGTCGACCGTCTCGTGCAGCTCTATACCCTTGCTCGTGTAGAGGGCGTTGAGGTTGGGGTAGTTTCTCAAGGCCACCGCGCACGCCTTCATCACAAAGTCGTTGACGGAGAGCTTGAGGCCCTCCTCTTCGAGCTGCGCGTTGAGTTGCTTGCGCAGGGCCATCGCCGCGTCCATCCTGACCTCGACGGTGGCGTAGAAGTGCGGGACGTGCTGCTTGGCCTCGGTCATCCGCTCGCCGATGACCCGCATCATCCTGGTCGGCTCAACGAGCTGCGTCCCCGGCGCCCCGGTCGGCTCCGGCAGACGCGCCGGTTGGAAGCCCTGCTGGGCCGCCTGCTCCGGCTGGGTCGCGGGCTGTCCGTCTGCCTGCTCCGCCGCCCCGTCCTCGGTCCTCTGAGCCGTGCCGCTCTCCATCGCGGCCCGCACGTCGCGCTCGACGATGCGCCCGGCGGGGCCAGACCCATCTATCTTAGAGAGATCCAGGTCGTTCTCCTGCGCCAGGCGACGCACTATCGGGGAGGCCCTAAACTGCCCGTTCGCCCTGCCGTCGGCCTGGGCGTCCGTGACGCCTTCTTCCTCCGGAGCCTCGGTCTCCGTGGTGGTCTGGGCCTGGGCTTCGCCGCCCTCACCTCCGCCCTCTGTCTGCTCGGCTTCTCCTGACGCGCTGCCGTTGCGCTCGGGGACCTCTTCGCCCTCACCCTGGATAAAGGCTATCGCCTCGCCGACGGGGACGTCCTGGCCCTCGCTCGCGATGAGCTGGGCGAGGGTGCCGGCGTCCTCGGCCTCGAGCTCCATCGTGACCTTGTCGGTCTCGATCTCGGCTATCGGGTCCCCTTCAGAGACATCCTCGCCCTCGCTCTTAAGCCACTTGAGGAGGGTGCCCTCCTCCATCGCGTCGCCCATCTTGGGCATAATGACTTCAGGCACTTTATTTCTCCTCCATGTACAGCGCCCGACGGGCCGCGTTCGTTACCTGCTTCTGGCTGGGGAAGGCCGCAAGTTCCAGATTGCGCGCGTAGGGCGCTGGCACCTCGGCCCCGCTCACCCGCTCTACGGGAGCGTCGAGGTAATCGAAGGCCCGTTCCTGGATGATCGCCGCCACCTCGCTAGCCACCCCGAACCACCGCCACTGCTCCTGCACCGTCACAGCCCGATGCGTCTTCTGGACCGACTCGACTATCGTGTCCTCGTCGAAGGGTCGTATAGACCTCACGTCTATGACCTCGGCGCTCACGCCGTCCTCTTCCTCCAACGTTTCGGCCGCCCGCAGGCACAGGTTAACCTGCCGACCGTAGGCGATGAGCGTAACGTCCGAACCCTCACGGGCCACGCGGGCCTTGCCGAAGGGGATAGCGTTATCTCCTTCTTCGACCTCTCCTTTGGTACCGTAGAGCGCGCCGGCCTCGAGGAAGATCACGGGGTTCGGGTCCCTTATGGCGGTGATCATCATTCCCTTCACGTCGTTGGGCGTGACGGGTGAGACTACCTTAAGACCCGGGAAGTGACCGTACATATTCTCCAGGGAGTGGGTGTGCTGGGCCGAGAGCTGGACGCCGCCGCCGTTCGGGCCGCGGATTACCAGCGGCACCTCGACCTGACCGCCGGAGAAGTAGCGAACCTTGGCGGCGTTCTGGATGATCTGGTCAGAGGCCAGAAATGAGAAGTTCCAGGTCATCATCTCGACG
This sequence comes from Rubrobacter sp., assembly GCA_035641035.1. Taxonomy (GTDB): domain Bacteria; phylum Actinomycetota; class Rubrobacteria; order Rubrobacterales; family Rubrobacteraceae; genus Rubrobacter_D. Next base: position 43,213 of record DASQVA010000210.1, read on the forward strand.
ACGGGCTTCATGCCCAGCATCGCCATCCCGACGGCCGCTCCGGTGAAACCGAGCTCGGAGATGGGGGTGTCGATGACCCGCTTGGGACCGTACTCGTCTATGAGGCCGTCGGTTATGAGGTGGGTGCCGCCGTAGACGCCTATGTCCTCACCCATGAGGACGACGGACTCGTCGTTGTCCATCTCGTGGACCATCCCCTCCCTGAGTGCCTCGCGGTAGGTCTTCTCCGCCACAGCTCTACTCCTCCCCCAGATACTCGTCCGCGCCGGAGTAGACGTCGGTGTAGAGCTCCTCTATGGGCGGCTCCTCGCTCTCGTCGGCGAACCTGACGGCCTCCTGTATGCGCTCCTTGGCCTCGCCCTTTATCTCCTCGAGTTTCTCGTCGTCTAGTGCGTCGTTGTCCAGCAGCTTGTGCTCTAGTTGCCCGATCGGGTCGCGCTTGCGCCACTCGTTGACCTCTTCTTTGGTCCGGTACTTCTCGAAAAAGTCGGCTGCGCCGTGGGAGACGGTTCGGTAGGTGAGCGCCTCGACCGCGTAGGGCTTGCCCGTCTCGCGCACCTGCTCGGTTAGCCGGTCGGCGGCCTCCATGACGGCCTCGAGGTCCATGCCGTCGACCTTCTCGTTCTCGATGCCGTAGGCGTCGAACTTGGCGGCGAGGTCGGTCATGGCCGTCGTACGCTCGACGCTCGTGCCCATCCCGTACTGGTTGTTTTCGATGATAAAGAGGCAGGGGCACATGCCGTCCTTGCCCCAAAGGCCGGCGAGGTTGGCGGCCTCGTGGAAGGCGCCGTTGGAGATCGCACCGTCGCCGAGGTAGAGCTGGGTGATGTGGTCGGTCTCCTGGTAGCGCATCGCGTAGGCGAAGCCGACCCCGAGCGGGATGTGGCCGCCGACTATGCCGTAGCCGCCCATGAGCCCCCGCTCGACGGCGAAGAGGTGCATCGAGCCTCCCTTACCCTTTACCATCCCGGTCCCCTTGCCGTAGAGCTCGGCCATAACCTCATTCGGGTCGGAACCCAAGAGCAAGGCGTGTGCGTGGTCGCGGTAGGCGGTGATGACCTTGTCGCCCTCCTTATAGGCCTGCAAAAAGCCGGTGGCGACGGCTTCTTGACCGATGTAGACGTGGAGGTAGCCTCCGATCTTGCCCTGCCTGAAACCCCTCTGGCACGCTTCTTCGAAGGCCCTTATGAGAACCATCTCTTTGTACAGGTCCACGAGACGCTCCGAGCTGGTCGCTATCGCCCCGCTCTCGCTAGTCTCTACGCCCCCGTTCTCCGGGTGCCCGTTATCTGCCGACATTGACGGCCCCTTCCCTCTCAGAGGTACAACCCCAGTAACAGAATACCAAAATCGAAGGTTTCGCATGTAACGCCTCAACCTGCACCATACGCTCCTATACCCTTATCTCTCCCTTCTTCTAACCATTCCCGGACGGCCCGAAACGCCTGCGTTCTGTGGGAGTCGGCATTCTTCTCGTCGCCTAACTCGGCGTAGGTGAGCGCGCCCCCGCCGGGGACGAAGATCGCGTCGTACCCAAACCCCCCCGTACCTCGGGGCTCGGGCGCGACTGTCCCGGCGACCTTCCCCCTGAAAACGCGGATCTTCCCGCCAGAATCCGCCACCGCCACCACGCAGACGGCGTGGGCCGAGCGGTCCTCCTCACCGGCGAGCATTCGCAGCAAGCCCTCGTTCCCAGTGCTGGAGAGGAAGAGCTTGGTCAGCGGGCCGGGCAGGCCGTTCCACGCGCCGATCACGATCCCCGAGTCCTCCACGAGCACGGGACAGGCCGGTCGGCCCAGTGCCTCCCTAGCGGCGAACGCCTTCGCCGTGGCGACCTCGTCGAAGTCTAGGGACTGTATTTCCGGGACGTCATAATCTCCGAGGGCGGCGCCCTCGAGCTCGACACCTAGGATTTCCTGCACCTCGCGACGCTTGTGCTCGTTGGTGGTCACGAAGATGGCTTTCATGGCGGCAGAGTCTACCTAAGAGTGGCACCTTATGATACAGTCGCGACCATGCAGGAGGTGAGGGTGGAGAGCCTCGAGGGGCTAGAGGCGTTGGGAGGTGAGATGCGGCTCTCGGCCAACGCGGGCTCCCTGAGCATCGTCTTTGCGAAAGAGATATGGGACCACCTCCTCGCCAACGTCCCCGCATCAAGAGAACCCGCACCCGAGGAACTGGCTGAGCTCGACCTCCTGCGAGAGCGGCTCGAAGAACACGCCCGGGAACACGACTTCAACAGCGTGCTGGGGGGCGTGCAGTGCGGCGCTTCGGGCCTGGAGTACGACCTCGTGCTGCGCCCGGCGGGGCTCTTCTCCATGACCACCGGCTACCACTTCGCGCCCGTGGTCGCGCCCGAGCTAATGGCGCGCATCGGAGCCAGCCTCGAAGGTAACGGGTTCGTCGAACAGGTCTACGTTATAGGGGCGGTGGTCGATGATGGGGCCCTCGTTGCCGGCGACGACGCGATCAGGGCTCTCTCCGTCCGAGGCCGCCGGTGCACCACCAGCCGCTTCGAGATGCCGCCCGAGCTCTGGCAGGTCCTCTCCGGTAGACTGGGCTGGAGAGACGTCGATACAGTCGCTACACGGGGAAGATAATCCTTGCCGCTCGTAGACCTAGACCGCTTCGATTTTCTGTATGCAGGCCGCGTCAAGGGCATGAAGTCCGCCGCGACCCGCGACCTCATGGCCACGCTCTCGCGACCCGGCATCATCTCGCTCGCCGGGGGGTTCCCCGATACTAGGGCCTTCGGCGAGGAGGCGTTCCGCGAGATCTCTCACAACATCGCCGCCGACGCCGCCCAGGCCCTCCAGTACGGTCCCACGGCGGGCCTCGAGGCCATAAAGGACGTTATAGTCGAGGTCATGGCCGCCGAGGGCACGCCCGCGCGACAGGAGAACATCTTCGTCACCACCGGCGCCCAGCAAGGGCTCGATCTCATTGCCAAGGTCTTTCTGGACGAGGGCGACGCCGTCCTGTGCGAGGGACCGGCCTATGCCGGAGCCCTGAACGCCTTCGCGGCCTACAGGCCCCGCATAGCCCACGTCCCGATAGACCGGGCCGGCATGATCCCGGTCGCCGCCCGCGAGACCCTCAACAAAGCCCGCAGGCAGGGGCTTCACGTCAAGTTCATCTACACCGTCCCCAACTTCCAAAACCCGGCGGGCGTCACCATGGTGGCCGAGCGGCGCAAGGAGATGCTCGAGATGGCCCGGGAGTTCGACCTTGTGATCGTCGAGGACAATCCTTACGGCATGCTTCGCTTCGAGGGCAAGCCACTCTCCTCGCTGGCGGCGCTCGAGCAGGAGGACGGGGAAAGCGACGGCGGGCCCGATCGGGTGGTGTACCTTGGGACGTTCTCCAAGATCTTCGCGCCGGGCGTGAGGCTGGGGTGGGTGCACGCCCAGCCTGGGATACTGCACAAGATTAACGTCGGCAAGCAGGGTGCCGACCTCTGCTCCAGTAACCTCTCGCAGATGATGATCTCCTCGTACTTCCAGAACGCCGACTGGCGGGCCTACGTGAGGCGGCTGACCTCCATGTACCGCGAGCGTCGCGACGCGATGCTCGACGCGCTGGCCGAGTTCATGCCCAAGGAGGTCCATTGGACCCACCCAGAGGGTGGGCTTTTCGTGTGGGCCACCCTCCCCTCGTACCTCGACGCGACCGCGATGCTCCCCAGGGCCATCGCGAAGAACGTCGCCTACGTGCCTGGCGAGGGCTTCTACGCCGGCGGCTCCGGCAAGAACAACATGCGGCTGAATTTCTCGTTCGTCGAGCCCGAGAGGATCAGGCGCGGCGTAGAGCTGCTCTCTGAGGTGATCAGGGAGCGCATGGAACTGCGCAGCGACCTGGAGCGAGGCTCGCGTCGTGGCCAGGACTCGCGACGGGCCGCTCGCTCCGCGAACACCGCGAGCCTCGCCGGCACGGAAGGATAGGGGCGTGGTGCGCCTGGCGGTCTTGCGTGGCGGTCACTCCATGGAGCGGGACGTCTCGTTCCTGACGGGACGGCGCGTCCAGCACGCCCTCGAACGCCTCGGCCACGAGGTCCACCCTCTGGACATCGAGGAGACGACCACCCAGGCGCTCATGGAGCTGGCGCCGGACGCGGCCTTCCTCTGCCTGCACGGTCCCGGCGGCGAGGATGGCACGGTGCAGGCGCTCCTTGAGACTTTGGGCATCCCGTACACCGGAAGCGGGCCCCTCTCCTCCATCCGCTGTATGGACAAGGACTACGCCAAGCGGGCGCTCGGCGCGGCCGGCATCGCGACCCCGCCCTTCCGCACGTTTCTCCGGAGGGCTATGAACGAGATGGGGGCCGCAGCAGCCCTCGACGTCGCAGCGGACTCCTTGGGCTACCCGCTCGTCGTAAAGCCGGCGCGAGAGGGGTCGAGCTTCGGGCTCTCCAGGGTCGAGGGGCCGGACGGGTTGCTCGACGCTGTCTACGAGGCGTTCGGCTACGACGCGAAAATACTGCTCGAGGCGTGGGCCGAAGGCCCCGAAGTCTCCGTTCCTGTCCTGGAACCCGCCGGCGAGGGGCCGCAGGTGCTCGGCCTCGTCGAGATCCGGCCCCGTGGGGGCGCCTACAACTTCGAAGCCAAGTACACTCCGGGCGCCACCGACTTCGCCATCCCGGCCGAGGTACCGTCCGAGGCCGCCGACCGCCTCCGGCAGACGGCGCTCGAGTCCTACAGAGCCCTGGGCTGCTCCGCCTACGCCAGGGTGGACACCATAGTTGAGGACGACACGCCACAGGTCCTCGACGTCAAGACGATCCCCGGCTTCACCGAGACCTCGACCTTTCCCCTCGCGGCCGAGGCTGCCGGTGGGTCCTTCGAGAAGCTCATCGAGACCATCTTGGAGGCGGCACTTCAGAGCGAAGCCCCGGCGAAGTTATGACCCAGCAGGGCAGCTGGACTCCGCTGCCCTGCTTGCAAACGATGGTGCTCTTGCGCAAACCTTACGGTCGTGTAGCGTAACCCGTCGCGTTCCGCGGGCTACGGCTTCGACTCAACACTACCAAGGGGATGCGATGCCCGTTCGTGTGCCCCTTGTAGATCTCGTAGCCTCTGTAAAGCACTTTCGCCCGGCGCCAGAGCCTATCGTGTTCTTCGCCTGTGGTCTCTCGGGCAACATATCTTTCGACCTGACCGTGAGTAAACAGCTCGCACTCGGGAACGGCTTTGAGGTTGTGCTACCAGGCAGGTACGCGCCGGCTGCCGCCACAGGAGGCGATCAGCACCAAGTCCATGCCGTCCTCGAAGAGGAGCAGGGTGTCGTGCGGCGCAGACCGCTTCTGACACCTGTAGCGGTGGGCAAGGTGCCGGGCCGGATTATCGCCGTGCCGAATCGCCACGCGAGAGCCGTACGAGGCAGCGATCTATGGTCGCAAAGGCGGTTACGACAAGCTACGCCCTACCCGCGTAGAGTACAGACGCTCGAACACGCAGCCGAGGCCGCTTAGCGACCGTAGCCACCCGACCTCCTGGGTTGCCGCTGACGATGCGACGAACTGCTGCTCCATCCTTTACCTCCCCACCGGGCACGCGTCAGCAAACGGACGCTCGCTCCCAAGCACGGCCAGCGCATCCCCTAAACTACTGTTTTTTTACTGTTTTTTCGTTGGCCGAATTAGCCAGGGTACTCATCCCCTCGCCCATGAACTCCTCGAGCGTCTCGAGCGCCATCCGAGCCTGCCGCTGCCGACGTTCGGGTTTGGTGAGCCGCTTGCCGTTTTCCTTTTTGGAGACGGCCGGCACGAGGCCCCAGTTGGAATTTATGGGCTGGAGCGTGCCCTCTTTGGTAGTAATGTAGTGGGCCAGAGCTCCCATCATGGTGTCTTGCGGCATGGTTATAGGCTCCTGTCCCCTCGCTAGCCTGGCGGCGTTAGTGCCGGCTATGTGGCCCACGGCGGTGCTCTCTGTGTAGCCCTCAACGCCGGTGAGCTGGCCGGCGAAGAAGAGCGGCGCCTCGCTGTGCTCGCCCCGGATCCTCATGTTTGCCTCGAGCATGCGGTTCGCGGGGAGGTACGTGTTGCGGTGCATGACGCCCATGCGGGCGAAGTCCACGTTCTCCATGCCTGGGATACTGCGGAAGACGCGCCGCTGTTCGCCCCATTTCAGCCGCGTCTGGAAGCCGACCATATTGTACAAACGACCCTCGGCGTCATCTTGCCTCAGTTGCACGACGGCGTACGGGATATCGCCGGTCCTCGGGTCTGGTAATCCTACCGGCTTCATCGGCCCGAAGCTCAAAGTCTCCTTGCCCCGGCGGGCGATGGTCTCGACGGGGAGGCAGCCCTCAAAGTACATGTCCTCCTCGAAGTTCTTTATGGGGCTGAGCTCGGCTGTCGCGAGGTCCTCGACGAAAGTGTGGTACTGCTCCTCGGTCATCGGGCAGTTCAGGTAGGCGGCCTCTCCCTTGCCGTAGCGAGAGGCGCGGTAGATGATGGCGTCGTCGAGCGAGTCGCGGTGGACTATGGGGGAGGCCGCGTCGTAGAAGTAGAGCGTCTCGCCGGAGAGCGCCTCTATCTTCTCGACCAGCGCCTCAGAGGTCAGGGGGCCGGTCGCGACGACGGTGGGGCCGTCGGGGAGATTCGTCGCTTCTCCACGCACGACCTCGATGTTCGGGTGGGCGTGGACGGCCTCTGTGACGGCGCGGGAAAAGTCCTCGCGAGCGACCCCGAGGGCGCCGCCGGCCGGGACGGAGTTGACGTCTGCGCAACGTAGGACTACGGACCCTAGCCGCCGCAACTCCTCTTTCAGGAGGCCGGAGGCCGTCTCGAGGGATCGGTTGCCGAGGGAGTTGGAGCACACGAGCTCCGCGAAGTGCTCGGTCCGGTGGGCCGGGGTCTCCTTCACGGGGCGCATCTCCCAGAGCTCGATCGAGCAGCCGATCTCCGCCGCCTGCCACGCCGCCTCGCTACCGGCCAGCCCGCCGCCTATTACCGTTACATCCGCCAAGTGAACTTCCTCCATAAAGTGTCGCCCTTATCCCTGCCGAGACTGCCTCAGTGAGGGCCGCCCGATTCTACCGCCGAAGAACGCCTGCGTGGGGCGGCCACCGACGAGCGTTATCCTGGTGCCAAAGGCGCGGTCGGCCGGTACTCTCAAGCCGTCCGTGTCCCCTTCTCCACGCCGGGCACGAACACGCGGGCCGCCGTGCGGTCCTCAACCCGTATGCAGGCCTCGAAGGGGCTCTCGCAATCCCTTTGCAACGACTCCTGGTCGGGGCCTTTTTCTATGGGCGCCAAGAGGTCTATGCCGAAGCCGTGGACGTCGAAGCTGACCCGCGAGGCTGCCAGATCAGCGACCTCGCCGGTGCGGTGCGGACCGAACTCAAAGTGTGCGGAGTAGAGGTCCGTCACCTCCCACAGGTCGCGTGCGGCGCCGGAGACGCTCACGGCGGAGGCCGTCCCGTTCTCGTGGGCGCCGACGCCTTCCACGGCCAAGCGCTCTTCGTCCGGGTCGTCCCACTCGGTAATGAAGGCCACCGGCGGCGCCACAGGACGTCCACGGGCACCGTCAAGCGTCAGTCCAGCGTCCGGCCGTCGGGCCACACGCGGCACACCTCGAAAGGGGCTTCCTGTCTCTATGCCAGCCTCACTTACGCGGGCGGCCTCCGGCGCGATGTCATCCGTGGCGTAGCAGTGGCCGACGAGCCCCTCGTCGCGGTCGCGGACGAACTCGGCGAGGGTACGGACGCTAAAAGCGCTCTCTACTAGCTTCTCGGCATCTTAGACCCCGAGAAGCTCGACGTAGGCAGCGCCACCTAAGCGGATGAGGGCGTTGTGGGTCCCGTAGCGCTCGTGGCGGCCGCTGGGAGAGAAATTGAACCCGAAGGAGCGGTAAGAATTCGTGGCCCGGTCCAATTCCGAGACGGCACTGACCAGATGGTCGAAGCGCGTGAAGTTCGCACCCGGTCTACCAGGCGGTAGCCCCACCGTCCACGACGATGGTCTGGCCGGTTACGTAAGATGCGGCGGGCGAGGCGAGGAAGATCACGACCCCTTTGAGGTCCTCCGGAGCGCCGAAGCGACCAAGAGGTATGTTCGCGAGCATCTCTTCCTCGAACTTCTCGATGAGCCCGCGGCTCATGCGGGTCGGGAACCAGCCGGGGGCTATGGCGTTCACGGTGATGTTGCGCTGGGCCCAGCTCGTCGCGAGGTCGCGGGTCATGGAGATGATGGCACCTTTACTGGAATTGTAGCCGACGGTTTGCATGTAGTCGGGATGACCGCCGACGAGGCCGGCCACGGATGAGATGTTGATGATGGCGCCGCCCGCGCCCGTCTCGATCATACGCCGCCCCGCCGCCTGGCTCATGAGGAACGTGCCGCGCACGTTGACCCGCATCACCTGGTCGAAGCGTTCAAGCGGCATCTCCTCCGGAGGGGCCCCCCACGTCGCACCGCTGTTGTTGACTACGACGTCAACTGAGCCGAAACTTTCCGCCGCAGCCGAGACTACCCCCTCCACGCTCTCCTCGTCGGTGACGTCGAATTCAACGGCGAGGGCCCTGCCGCCGCCGGCCTCTATCTCACGTTGCACCTCTGTGAGCGGCTCTTTTTTGCGGGAACAGAGTACGACGGAGGCCCCGGCGTCGGAGAGCGCCTCGGCCATGTAGCGGCCAAGACCGCGCCCGCCGCCGGTGACGATAGCGGTCTTGCCGTCGAGTCGGAACAGGTCGAGGGCGTTCAAGCTCAGCTCCCCTCTAGGCCGGGGGCGGCGGGGGCACGGTCCCAGGCTCCGGCTCTATGCTTGTACCCGCGCCGCCGGTCCCGGCCATCGCCTGGGCCTTCGCCTCGTCGGCAAGGACGCGCCTGAGGTACTTGCCGACGGTGCTCTTAGGCAGCGTCTCGCGGAACTCGAGCACTTTGGGGGCCTTGTAGGAGGCGAGCCGCTCCAGGCAGAAGGCCAGTATCTCCGTCTCCGTCACCGTGCTGCCGCGGCGGCGGACCACGAACGCCTTGACGGTCTCGCCCCTGTACTCGTCCGGTACGCCCACGACGACGGCCTCTGAGACGTCCGGGTGCTCGAAGAGGACCTCCTCGATCTCGCGCGGGTACACGTTATAGCCAGACGTCACGATCATGTCTTTCTTGCGATCCACGATAAAGAAGTAGCCGTCCTCGTCCATCATGGCCACGTCGCCGGTATAGAGCCAGCCGTCCCTCAGTGCCCTCGAGGTCTCCTCCGGCATGTTCAGGTAGCCCTTCATGACCTGCGGGCCCTTGACGAGGAGCTCGCCCGGCTCGCCGACCGGCATCTCCCGCTCACCGGTCTCGGCGTCCACGACGAGCGAGTCGGTGCTCGGCACCGGCACCCCGATGCTCCCCTCGCGCCCCGCCCCGGCGAACGGCGGGTTGAAGTGCGTCACCGGCGAGGCCTCCGAGAGGCCGTAGCCTTCAAACACAGGCCGCCCGGTCTTCTCCTCGAAGGAGCGCTTGAGGTTCACCGGCAGCGCGGAGCCGCCGGAGGTGTAGGTGCGGACGCTCCCGAAACCGTACTCGAGAAGGTCTGCGCCGCCGGCGAGGAGGCCCATGTACATAGTAGGAACGCCGCTGAACATCACCGGCGAGGTTTCCCTGACTAGTTCCATTACCTCCGCGGGGTCGAACTTGGGCAGGAGGAGCTGGTTGAGGCCCTGGCGGATGCCGAAGAGCATTACGCAGGTCAAGCCAAAGATGTGGAACATCGGCAGGATGCCCATGATCTTCTGATTGTTCGAGAACGCGCCGGGGTCGTCTATGCACACGTCGAGCGCCTGCTGCACGTTGGCCACCAGGTTGCGGTGGGTTAGCATCGCGCCTTTAGATATCCCGGTTGTACCGCCCGTGTACTGAAGAGCTGCCGCGTCCTCGGCCGGATCAATGGAGACCTCGGCCCCGGGGTCAGCGTCGGCCGCCAGGAAGTCGCCGAAGGAGCGGTGGCCGAGGTCGAGGCCCTCAGGCTCTCCCTCGAAGTCCACTACGATGACGTTCTTCAGGTCCGTCTCGGGCAACACGGCCTTAACGCGAGGGTACACGTCGGCGAAGACTACGAGGGTCCCGGCGCCGGAGTCGCCGAGGATGTGCTGTATCTCGCGCTCGGCGTACATCGGGTTGAGCTGCGTGACGATGGCCCCCAATTTCACGGTGGCGAAAAAGGAGATGACGTACTGCGGGCAGTTCGGGAGCATGAGTGCGACCCTGTCCCCCTTCTTCACCCCGCCCGCCGCGAGCGAGGCAGCGAACTTCTCTACGAGCGCCTGCAGCCGTTCGAAATCGAACGTCGTGCCGTTGAAAGTGAGCGCGGTCTTCCCGCGGTGCTGCTCGGCCGCACTCCTGAACAGCTCGTAGAGCGAGCCTTTGAAGATCTCCGTCTCTGGCTCGACGTGGCCCTCGTAGACCTTGAGCCACGGCTTCTCGGTACGGAACATTACTCCTCCTCGTTAACCGCCTTCCGGCGGTCCGCTTCTCTCCGGTTCCCTCTGCCCTATCTAACCCGAAATGATACCGGCCAAACCCGCATCGAGGCTACGGGCCCCTAAACGATCAGGGCGCCCCGCTGCTCGAAGATGCGAAAGGTACCGGTGCACGAGGCCATAAACTTGCCTTCCCCGTCGCTGACACTAGCCTCGACAGTGGCACTGCGGCGCGTCCGGTGGACGACCTCGGCGGCGCAGGTGATCCTACCCTCCTACACCGCCCCCAAGAAGTGGACGTCGAGCACGATGGTCGCCTTCCCAAGGCCCACGAGTGTCGCCGCGGAGAGCCTCATCGTGTCATCTATGAGCGAGGCTACCCCGCCGTGCAACGCCCCCTTCCCGCTCAAGTGGACATTCTCGACGTCTATGTAGCAGGTGGCGCTCCCCGGCTCGATCTCTTCCACCTGGCTCTTGATGTAACGCGAGAACGTAACCTTGTCGACTCGTTCGTCGACTCGTCATTACAAACGATGGGGTCCCCCAGCTTCTGCGAGGCAAGTGTACGCTAGCTCTG
>DASQVA010000211.1:0-10164 GCA_035641035.1 Rubrobacter sp.
AAGGACGACGCGACGGCGTTCAACGCCCAAAAGCGCGGCTCGTGGAAAGACAAGGGCAAGACAAACGCCACGATGAGCGCGGCCATTTTCGCCTACCTGGAGAATCACGGCGTACCGACCCACTTCGTCGAGCAGGTGGACGAGACCGCGATCAGGACCAAGCGGCTCACGATGCTGCCGGTCGAGATCGTGGTCCGCAACGTCGCCGCTGGCTCCCTCTCACGCCTCCTCGGCTTCGAGGAGGGCCGCAGGCTCAAGGCCCCGATAGTGGAGCTGTGCTACAAGGACGACGACCTCGGAGATCCGATACTCAACTGGTACCACTTCAGGGAGCTCGGGGTCTCTGACGAGGAGCTGGAATTCTGCGAGAAGCTCGGTCTAAGGGTCAACGCCGTCCTCGCCCCGTTCTTCGATGATCGCGGCATAACGCTTGTGGACTTCAAGATAGAGGCGGGCCGTGACGCCGAAGGGCAGCTCATGCTCGCGGACGAGATCTCACCAGACACCTGTCGCTTCTGGGACAAGGAGACCGGCGAGAAGCTGGACAAGGACCGCTTCCGTAACGACATGGGCGGCGTGGAAGAGGCTTACGCCGAGATGCTCCGGCGGGTCACGGAGATCACGCAGAGGGGCGCGGTAGATTGAACGGCGATCAAACGTGGATCACGGCTACTGACCGCTCCCCGTCCGCGGCGACGGGCGACGCAAGTAAAGAGCCGGTGACCGAAGCCTGATGCCCGAAACCTTGAAGATCCGGGTCCTCGTCCGACCGAAGGCCGGCATCCTCGACCCGCAGGGCGAGGCCGTCCGCAGTGCGCTCCCTGCTCTGGGCTTCGGCGGCGTGAAGACGGTCCACGTGGGGCGTCTGATCGAACTGGAGGTAGAGAGTACCGACGATGTCGACGCGATGTGCCGCCGCCTGCTCTCCAACCCCAGCATAGAGGAGTACGAGTGGGAGGTCGTCTCTTGAGAATAGGCGTCACGGTCTTCCCCGGCTCCAACTGTGACCGCGACGCCCTGTACGTCGTCGGGCGGATGGGTGCGGAGGCGGTGGAGCTGTGGCACGCCGACCCCGACCTCAAGAGCGTGGACGCTGTGATCGTACCCGGCGGCTTCTCTTACGGCGACTACCTCCGCCCCGGGGCGATAGCCCGCTTCGCCAGAGTGATGGGACCGCTCGAAGAGTTCGCGAAGGAGGGCGGACCCGTCCTCGGCGTGTGCAACGGCTTCCAGGTGCTCACCGAGGCTCACCTGCTCCCCGGGGCCCTCCTTCGCAACACCCACATGCGCTTCGTCTGTGACCGCGTCCGCGTCCGCGTCGAGACCACGAGTACGCCCTGGACCGCAGCCCTGTCGCCGGGTGAGGAGCTGACGCTCCCCGTGGCCCACAACGAGGGCAACTTTTTCGCCGAGCCCGGGACGCTCTCGTGCCTCGAAGACGAAGGGCGCGTCGTGCTACGCTACCTCGAGAACCCGAACGGCTCGGCGAACGACGTCGCTGGCGTCTGCAACGAGGGCCGCAACGTCGTCGGCGTCATGCCGCACCCCGAGAGGGTCTCCGACCCAGCGCTCGGCTCCGACGAGGGACTTCGCCTGCTGCGCTCCGTGCTGGTAGGGGCCGGCGTCTGAACATCAAGGAGACATACAGCGCCCTCGGCCTCTCGGACTATGAGTACGACCGCATCCTGGAGCTGATGGGCCGGGCGCCGAGCTACCTGGAGCTCTCGCTGTTCTCAGTGATGTGGAGCGAGCACTGCGGCTATAAGAACTCCCGCCCGCTGCTGAAGCGCTTCCCGAACCAGGGGAGGCGGGTGCTGCAGGGGCCGGGGGAGAACGCCGGGGTGGTGGAGATAGGGGACGGGTGGGCTTTGGCCTTCAAGATGGAGAGCCACAATCACCCCTCGGCGGTGGAGCCCTACGAGGGGGCGGCGACCGGCGTAGGCGGCATCATCAGGGACATCCTGGCGATGGGCGCGCGGCCCGTCGCGCTTCTCGACTCGCTGCGCTTCGGGCCGCTTAGTGAAGAGCGCAACCGCTACCTCTTCAGAGAGGTCGTGCGCGGTGTCGGGGGCTACGGCAACGCCGTCGGGGTGCCGACCGTAGGAGGGGAGGTCGAGTTCGCCGACGCGTACTCTGGCAACCCGCTGGTCAACGCGATGTGCATAGGCCTTATCCGGGTGGACGACCTGATGCGCTCTAGCGCCTCAGGAGAAGGGAACCTCGTCGTCCTGCTCGGCTCGAAAACCGGCCGCGACGGCATTCACGGGGCGACCTTCGCCTCAGACGAGCTGACCGAGGAGTCCGAGTCCAAACGCTCCAACGTGCAGGTCGGGGACCCGTTCTGCGAGAAGATGCTCATCGAGTGCTGCCTGAAGCTGCTCGGCGAAGGAATGCTCGTCTCGCTCCAGGACCTCGGCGCGGCCGGTTTGACCTCCTCTGCCTCCGAGATGGCCGCAAGCGGTGGCGTCGGCATCGAGATAGAGACGGACAGGGTGCCCCTGCGCGAGGGCGGCATGGAGCCCTGGGAGGTCATGATCTCCGAATCTCAGGAGAGGATGCTCGCCGTCGTCGAGCCTGATAAGGCCGAGGCCGTCCTGAAGATGGCCGAACGCTACGAGCTCGTCGGGGCAGTGGTGGGACGCGTCGCCGATCACGGTGACCTGCGTGTCATCCACGAGGGAGAGGTCGTAGGTACGGTTCCCGCCGGGTACCTCGCCGACGCCCCCGTCTACGAGCGGGAGGTCGTCCGTCCGACGTACCTGGATGAGATCCCGAGCCTGAGCCCGGAGGATCTCCCCCAGCCCGAGAACTACAACGAGGTCTTGCTGAAGATGCTCTCCCACTCGAACCTCTGCTCGCGGCGCTCCATCTACGGCCAATACGACCACGAGGTAGGTACCGACACGGTCGTTCCACCCGGCGCCGACGCCGCGGTGATGCGGATAAAAGGCACCAAACTCGGGTTCGCCGCTGCGGCCGATGGCCGGGGTCGCCACTGCTACCTCGACCCGCGGGGTGGCGGAGCCGCAACGGTCGTCGAAGCGTACCGCAACCTCTCGTGCCTTGGGGCCGAGCCGGTAGCTGCCACCGACTGCCTCAACTTCGGCAGCCCCGAGAAGCCAGACGGCTACTATCAGTTGGCCGAGTGCATCCAGGGAATGGCGCAGGCGTGCGAGGCTTTCGGGACGCCCGTCGTGAGCGGCAACGTTAGCCTCTTCAACGAGACGGACCGCGGCGCGATCTACCCGACCCCGACCGTCGGTATGGTCGGAGTCTTGAAAGACGTGAACAGACACTCCACGCCCGCCTTCAAGCGCGAAGGAGATATGGTGGTGGTCATTGGGAAAGGGTGGCGCTCTTCGCTCGCCGGCTCCGAGTATCTAGAGGTCGTTCAGGCCAGGATCGCCGGGAGACCGCCGGAGCCAGATCTGACGGCTGAAAAAGAGTATTCCGACCTCGTGCGGCGTCTCGTGGCGGATGGTCTAATCGACACGGCTCACGACATCTCTAGCGGCGGAGAAGCAGTAGCTTTGGCCGAGATGGTCTTGGCCGGGGGGCTAGGCGTGGAGTACGAGAGGGTCAAGGCAGGGCTGCTGGCCGATGGGCACGGCGGACGCAGAACGGATATGGCCCTGTTCGGTGAGAACGGGGCGAGCTTTCTCGTCGCGGTACCCGAGGAGCGGTGGGATGAACTGCAGAAGGCCTTGGGCGGTGTCCCCCACGATAGCATCGCCCGTGTGGGCGGCGACGGCATCAAGATAGGCAACCTGATCGACGTTGGGCTGGACGATCTAAGAGAAGCGTACGAGCGCGACCTCTTCGAGACACACGCCCCAGAGGGCGGACACATTGGCTAGCCCACAGAAGGTCAACCTCGCCGAGAAGCTCTCGCTCTTCGACGAGCACTGGAGACCGAAGGTCGTTGGCGAGCTAAACAGCCAGCACGTCAAGCTCATGAAGTTGCAGGGCGAGTTCGTGTGACACCATTACGATGAGGAGGGATGGTTCCGGATGGACTTCCAGGATCGGTCCGTCTGGATCGAGGAGGGTGAGATTAATCGTGGAGCCGCGTGGGGTGGAGCACAGGCCTGTCGCGGAGGAGGAGACGAGCGTGCTGCTCTTCGAATCGAAGCCAACGCTGAATACCGGCAACGTGAGGGGTGAGATGACCAGGGCGGAGTTGGACAGGATCTGAGAGGCGGAAGGTGAGTTATTTGAACGAGGATTACCGTGACACCGAAGGCAAGCCGAAGGAGGCCTGCGGTGTCTTCGGCCTGTACTCGCGGGAGCTCTCGGGGGAGTTGGCCCAGCGCACGTACTTCGGGCTGTACGCCCTCCAGCACAGGGGCCAGGAGTCGGCTGGGATCGCCATCTCCGACGGGGAGCGGACGACCGCATTTCGGGACATGGGCCTCGTATCGCAGGTCTTCGACGGCCCGCGCCTTGCCGCCCTGGAGGCCGGGCACCTCGCCCTCGGCCACGTCCGCTATTCGACGACTGGCTCAGCCTCCTGGGAGAACGCCCAGCCCGAGTTCGGTGGCCGGGGAGACGTGAACGTTGCCGTTGCTCACAACGGCAACCTCGTCAACGCGGCTTCGCTGCGGGAGGAGCTGACCGAAGAGGGTTTCCGATTCAACTCGACCTCCGACACGACGTACATCGCGGCGGCGGCGGTGCGTGAGCTCGAGCGGGGGCTCGGGGTGGGGGAGGCGGTGCGGGAGGCGATGAGGAGGCTCGAAGGGGCTTACTCGGTTGCCATGATCTTTCGTGACAAGCTCGTCGCTTTCCGCGACCCTCACGGCTTCAGACCGCTCTCCATCGGCGAGATCGAGGGCGGCTACGCCGTCTCCAGCGAGACCTGCGGTCTGGACATCATTGGGGCGAGATTTCTGCGCGACGTGGAGCCGGGCGAGGTCGTCGTGATAGACGACGAGGGCCTGACGAGCTACAGGGCCGAGAGCCCGCGCCGCGCCCTGTGCGTCTTCGAGTACGTGTACTTCGCCCGCCCGGACTCCCGCTTTGACGGCAGGGAGATCGCGGGCAGCCGCCACAGCATGGGCGAGCTCCTGGCAGAGGAGGCCCCGGTTAGGGCCGACGTAGTCATTCCCGTCCCGGACTCAGGGATGATGGCCGCAGTCGGCTACTCGCAGCGAAGTGGCATCCCATACGCGGAAGGCCTCATAAAGAACCGTTACGTCGGGCGGACTTTCATCCAGCCGACGGACGGGATGCGCCAGCTCGGCATCAGGCTCAAGCTCAACCCGCTGCCTTCCGTCATAGAGGGCAAACGGGTGGTCGTCGTAGACGATTCCATCGTGCGCGGCAACACGAGCCGCAAGTTGGTCGAGCTGCTCTTCGAGGCCGGTGCTGCCGAGGTCCACTTCAGGGTCTCGTCGCCCCCGATCATCGGCCCCTGTTACTACGGCATCGATATGGACAGCCCCGAGCAACTCGTCGGGGCCAACTACACCGTCGAGGAGATAAGGGACCAGATCGGGGCCACAACCCTCGCATACCTCTCCACGGAGGCCATGGTCGCCGCCACCGAGCAGCCCAAGGACCGCCTCTGCCGCGCCTGCTTCGATGGCGACTACCCGATCATAGGCACCGCGCGCAAGTTCGCCCTCGAGAACGAGGCCCACTACGCCGCCACGCGAGGCGGATGACCCGTTCTCCGATGATCCGACGACCCATCGAGGCCGAATCTTGAGCGCCCCGGAGGTACGCGTGGTTGCGGCCTGGCATGAGGCTCTGAACGCGGGTGACGTCGATCGCCTGTCGGACTTCTCTCACCCGGACGTCGAGGTGGGCGGCCCGCACGGTAGCGGCCGCGGCGCGCAGCTCTTACGCGGCTGGGCCCTCCGGTCGGGTATCCGCCTCCTCCCCACGCGGGTCTTCCACGACGAGGTGCGGGTGGTAGTGGAGCAGGAGGCGGAGTGGAACCCCGCCGAGGCAGGGGAGGCGTCCAGTCGTCAGACCTTGGCCTCCGTCTTCGTTGTCCGGGATAGTCTAGTGACCAGCGTCTCGCGCCATCCGGATCTCGCGGAAGCCCTGCTCGTGGCGGACCTCGGCGCGCAGCACGAGGTAACGGCAGATCACCGCGCGGGAGCGCGCGGTTCCGGCGGGGAGGTCGGAAGCCTTTGAGAGCTGGAGGGTTGTGCGTTCGTTGCTACGAGCCGAGGGACAGGGAGGCAGTGTGGCGCCTGCACAACGCCGCACTCGAAGGGGTGGGGCTCACCTCGGCAACGGCCCGTAGGACGACCTGCACGAGATTGAAGCCGCGTACCTGCGATCTGGCGGCGAGTTTTTGGTCGGTGTCCTGGATGGGCGGGTGGTAGCGATGGGGGCCTTGAGGCGGGTCTCGTCCGGCAGGACTGAGATCAAACGCATGCGTGTGCAGCCGGCGCTCCAGGGACGTGGCTTCGGACGGGCCCTCCTCGACACGTCCACCAGCGCGCCGCCGAGCTCGGCTACTCGACGCTGCACCTGGACACCACCGTGAACCAGCGGGCCGCGCGATGCCTGCACGAGGGGAACGGGTACCGCGAGCTTCGGCGAGGCAGGATCGGGTCGTTCGACTGCGTCTTCTACGAGAGGAACGCCGTTGTCTGAGGGAGGTGGCAGCTACGAGGCCGCCGGCGTCTCCATCGAGCGCGGCGAGCGGACCGTCGGCCTCTTGCGCCCCGCCGTCGAGAGGACCCACGGCCCCGAGGTCCTCGTCGGGGCAGGCGGGTTCGCGGGACTCTACGCCCTCGCCGACTACAGGGAGCCAGTCCTCGCCTCGACCATCGACGGCATTGGCACGAAGGTCCTTGTGGCAAAGGAGACCGGTCGCTACGCTTCTTTAGGCGCGGACATCGTCAACCACTGCGCCAATGACGTGCTCGCCACCGGTGCAAAGCCGTTACTCTTCCTGGACTACGTCGGAACCGGGATGCTCGATCCCGAGGTTGTCGCCCTAGTGGTCCGCGGCGCGGCCGAGGCCTGCGAGGACCTCGGCGTGGCGCTCGTCGGCGGCGAGACGGCCGAGATGCCTGGCCTCTACGGCAAGGGAGACTTCGAGATCGTAGGCGTCTGCGTCGGCGCGTGCGAGAGGGATGAGGTCGTTACGGGGGGGAACGCGCGTCCGGGCGACGCAGTCTTGGGCCTAGCGTCCAGAGGCCTGCACACCAATGGTTACACCCTAGCCCGCAAGGTGCTCGCGGAGGCCAGGGTGCCCTACGCGGAGACGCCCGAGGGCCTGGATAGACCCGTGGGTGATGCCTACGGCGAGCCGCACCGCGCCTACGTGAGGGAGATAGAGGCGCTGCGCGAGGGGGTCGAGGTGCGGGGGATGGCGCACGTGACGGGCGGTGGGCTCGTCGGAAACCTGCCCCGCGCACTAGGGGGCCTCGGTGCGAGGCTGGACGCTAGCTCGTGGGAGGAGCCCGCGGTCTTCGGGCTGATACGCTCACTCGGGGGCGTCCCCGAGGACGAGATGCGCCGGACCTTCAACCTCGGCGTCGGCTTCTGCGTGGTGGTGCCCGCCGAGAGCACTGACAGAGGACTCGACGCGCTTCGCGGCGCGGGTTGCGAGGCGTGGCGCATCGGGGAGGTCGTGGCGGAGCCTGCCAGGGGCGTCGAGTTTGCCTGATCGGTCTCCTGGCGGCTCTCGGTTCGCGGTGCTGGCTTCAGGTTCGGGGACGAACCTGCAGGCGCTCCTGGACGCCTACCCCGAGAACGTCGCTGTTGTGGCCGGGGACAAAAAGGGGGCTTTCGCATTCGAGCGGGCGCGGCAGGCCGGGGTCCCGGTCGAGCACGTGGACCCCGCGGGTTTCTTGACCCGCGAGGACTTCGACAGGGAGCTAGCCGAGAGGATCGCGGCGTACGGCGTCGGGCTCGTGGTGGGGGCCGGCTACATACGGGTGCTCTCGTCGGTCTTCCTCGAACGGTTCCCGGCGGTGTTGAACGTGCACCCCTCACTCCTGCCGCGCTTCCGGGGCCTCCGCGCCGTAGAGCGGGCGCTGGAGGCGGGGGTGGAGGAGACGGGGGTGAGCGTGCACTTTATGGTCGAGGAGGTCGACGCGGGCCCGGTGGTGGCCCAGGAGGCGGTGCCGGTGGTGCCAGGCGACACGCGGGAGACGTTGTTGGAGCGGCTGCATCCGGTGGAGCACCGGCTGCTCGTCGGGGCCGTAGCTGATTACTTCTTTGGGAGGTTAGGGCGATGAAGCGGCGGGCGCTGGTGTCGGTCTCAGACAAGCGGG
Organism: Rubrobacter sp.; assembly: GCA_035641035.1. GTDB lineage: Bacteria > Actinomycetota > Rubrobacteria > Rubrobacterales > Rubrobacteraceae > Rubrobacter_D. The sequence continues at coordinate 8,244 of DASQVA010000211.1, forward strand.
GGGTAGCTGCGTTCGCGCGGCGCCTGCACAAGATGGGGTTCGAGATCGTCTCGACGGGCGGCACCGCGAAGGCGCTCTCCGAGGCCCGCATCCCCGTGATGGCGGTCTCCGAGCTAACGGGGGCGCCGGAGATACTCGGCGGGCGGGTCAAGACGCTGCACCCGAAGATTCACGGCGGCATCCTCGCCGACCTCGAAGATCCCGACCACGTCGTAGAGCTCGTCGACCACGACATCGGCCCAATAGACCTCGTCTGCATAAACCTCTACCCGTTCGAGGAGACGGTGGCGGGTGGCGCCTCCGAGAAAGAGACCATCGAGCAGATAGACGTGGGTGGGCCGGCGATGCTCAGGGCCGCGGCGAAGAACTTTAAGAGCGTTACGGTTGTCCCATCGCCAGAGGTCTACAAGGAGGTCTTGGCGGAGCTCGAGGCGGAGAACCAGGTCTCGGAGGAGACGCGGCGGCGGCTGGCGCTCACGGCGTTCCAGCGCACGGCCGAGTACGACGCTGCGATCTCGGCCTGGTTCGCGAAGAGGCTCGAAGCCGCAGCCCCTGTGACCGAACCCGAGTCGGAGAACTTCCCCAAAGAGCTGGTGATGCGCTACGAGAAGGCGCTGCCCTTGCGCTACGGAGAGAACCCGCACCAGAGGGCGGCCTACTACGCTCGGGTGGGAGAGCGGGACCTGCTCCACGGCGTCGAGCGGGTGCAGGGTAAGGACCTGTCCTTCAACAACCTCCACGACGTCGACGCCGCCCGCGCGCTGCTCGCCGAGCTAGGGCATCTTCCCGCGGCCGTGATCGTCAAGCACGCCAACCCCTGCGGCGCGGCCGTCGCAGACAGGGTGGGCCGAGCGTACGAGCGAGCCCTGGCCTCGGACCCGCTCTCGGCTTTCGGCGGGATAGTGGCCCTCAACGCCCCCGTGGAAGAAGACCTCGCCGGGGAGATAACCCGAATCTTCACCGAGGTCCTCATCGCCCCGCGCTTCGCACCCGAGGCGCTAGAAGTCCTCTCGGCCAAGCCCAACCTCACGCTGCTCACGGCCGGGCCTCTCGTGCTGCCCTCGCTCTCCGCCAAGGACGTGACGGGCGGCCTTCTGCTGCAGGACGCCGACCTGACCGGGGACGACTCAGACTACGAGATGGTCACCGAAGAACGCCTTACACCCGACCTCATGCAAGACCTGATCTTCGCCTGGCGGGTGGCCAAGCGGGTCAGGAGCAACGCCATCGTCATTGCGCGCGAAGGCGCCACAGTCGGCATAGGGATGGGCCTGCCGAGCCGGGTGGACGCCGCGGAGCTCGCGGTGAGGAAGGCCGGCGGGCGCGCCGACGGGGCCGTGGCGGCGAGCGACGCCTTCTTCCCGTTCGCCGACGGCATCGAGGCGCTCGCCGAGGCCGGCATCACGGCGGTGATCCAGCCGGGCGGCTCTAAGCGGGACGAGGAGGTAATAGAGGCTGCGAACCGCCACGGTGTCGCGATGGTGTTCACGGGGCGTCGGCACTTCCTTCACTGACGAGGCACACCGGCGCGGAGGCAGCGCCTGCCGCGGCAAAAGGCTTCGGCTGTTTGGTAAAATCTATAGAGCTTCGGGCCAGTAGCTCAGTGGTAGAGCAGGGGACTTTTAATCCTCGTGTCGTAGGTTCGATCCCTACCTGGCTCACAGCATTTTCCGACGGAGCCGTCTCATCTTCGCTCTCATCTGCGGGACGCTCTGCAAAACCTGCGGCGGCGAGACCGGCCGGAACTCTTGGACCTGCCTGAATGGTAAGCCCCTATTGTCTACAGCAACGATCAAAACAGTTGACCCGAAGCACGATATCCGCAGTGCTCAAAGAAGCGTCTTGCGTCTGGGGCCGTGACTGCACCGAGCGCCTTACTCATAGCCTCAAAACTAGCGCTTCCCGACTCCTCCTAGCCTCC
>DASQVA010000212.1:0-14105 GCA_035641035.1 Rubrobacter sp.
GTGGTGCCGGCACCACACGGCGCACCGGGAGACCCGTTAGAATCGGTCGACAGAGGGCAGTAGCTCAGTTGGAAGAGCAGCGGTCTCCAAAACCGCAGGTCGGGGGTTCGAGTCCCTCCTGCCCTGCTTCGAGAGGCGAAGTCATGCGAGGACATTATGGGTAACAAGCGCGGTGTGGCCAACAAGAGGTCACAGCAGCCGCAAAAGGGAGGCGGCGTACTGGCCGGTCCGAGGAAGTTCGCTAGGGACGTGCGTGGCGAACTAAGGCGGGTTAGTTGGCCCAACCGCGACCAGCTCAGGCAGAGCACGGCAGTAGTGCTCATCATTGTGCTGGTGCTGGCGGCCTACGTCGCCGCCTGGGATTTTGTGTTCGGCCGCCTGGCCCGTCTGGTCTTCCTTTAGGTTTTCCCGTGGCTAATAGGAGCATTCCGTTTTGAAGAAGTGGTACGTCGTCAATACATACTCGGGGCATGAGAACAAGGTGCGCACGACGCTGGAGCGCAGGATCGACTCGATGGGCCTGGATCGGCACTTCGGCGAAATCCGCATCCCGACGGAGAACGTCATCGAGATCAAGGATGGCAAGAAGGTGCCGACCATCCAGCGCCAGTTCCCCGGCTACGTCCTTGTCAACATGGACATGAACGACACGACCTGGCGGCTCGTGCGCCAGACGCCTGGTGTCACCCAGATCGTTGGGACCGGGGAGAAGCCGCTGGCTCTGAGCCGCGCGGAGGTCCAAAGGCTCTTGCATCCGGACGGGGTCGAGAAGCGGGAGAAGGTCAAGACCCAGGTGGACTACACCATCGGGGAGACGGTCAAGGTCATCGGCGGTCCGCTCTCGGACTTCACCGGTTCCATCTCCGACATCAACGTGGACCAGTCGAGGCTGAAGGTTTTGGTCTCTATCTTCGGACGCGAGACGCCGGTGGAGCTCTCCTTCAACCAGGTAGCCAAGCTCTAGTAAGCGAAGCTTTAATGAGAGGATTTTCATGGGTAGAGGACGTGGGCGCCGCGTAGCGCGCAAATTGAAGCTGCAGATAACCGGAGGGCAGGCGAACCCCGCTCCGCCGGTCGGTCCGGCTCTGGGTCAGGCGCAGGTGAACATCGGGGAGTTCGTGCGGCAGTTCAACGACGCCACACGTGACCAGACGGGTCAGATCATCCCGGTGGAGATCACGGTCTACGAGGACCGCTCGTTCACCTTCGTAACCAAGACGCCGCCGGCCGCGTTCCTCTTGAAGCAGGCCGCCGGGCTTGACAAGGGCAGCGGCGAACCGAACCGCTCGAAGGTGGGCACGGTGAGCCGCGCCCAGGTTGAGGAGATAGCCCTAACCAAGATGCCGGACCTGAACGCCGCCGACATAGCAGGCGCGTCGAAGATAGTAGAGGGTACGGCCCGGAGCATGGGAATAACAGTCAATGGGTAGGAAACTGCTGGAACAGAGAGCGAAGATAGATCCCGAGCAGAGGTACGCGCCGCGCGAGGCACTTGAGATTCTGAAGGACCTCGAAGGCGCGAAGTTCGACGAGAGCGTCGAGGCGCACGTTCACCTGAACGTGGATCCCAGGCGAGCCGACCAAATGGTGCGCGGCACGCTGATGCTGCCGAACGGCACGAGCAAGACGCGCCGCGTCGCGGTCTTCGCCGAGGGGGAGAAGGCCAGGGAGGCCGAGGAGGCAGGGGCCGACGTGGTCGGCTCCGAAGACCTGGCGGCCCGCATACGGGACGAAGGCTTCATGGACTTCGACGTGGCCGTCGCCACCCCCGACCAGATGAGAGCCGTGGGGCAGTTGGGTCCGGTGTTGGGTCCGCGCGGGCTCATGCCGAACCCGAAGAGCGGCACGGTGACGCAGGACGTCGGCCGGGCGGTCGAGGAGATCAAACGCGGCAAGATCGAGTACCGCGTGGACCGTTACGGGATCGTCCACGGCATCATCGGCAAGAAGTCCTTTGATGTGAACAGCCTGGTTGAGAACTACTACGTCCTGCGCGAGGAGTTGCAGCGGGCGCGTCCGGCCCCGGTCAAGGGACGCTATTTCAAGTCGGTGGCGCTCACGACGACGATGGGACCCTCGGTGAAGGTTGACCCCGCGGTGGAGAGGGATTAGTATCACGTACGGACTCTTTGGTTTAGTCCATAAGTCCATAGCAGACCGAAGACAGCCGGGTCCCGGGCGAAAGCCGCGGGCTTAATCATCCGGCCGAGGTTGCGGAAAGCTTTCGAGGGATCTTTGAACCCCGAGCGCCTCTGCGGCCTCGGGGTTATTTATCTGTGGAGGAGATGGAGTGAATAGGGAAGAGAAAGCGCAGGTGATAGAGCGCCTCGCTACGAAGCTGCGGGCCGGTTCGGCGGTGCTCGTCGACTATCAGGGCATGGACGTCGCCAGGAGCACCGACCTCAGGCGGCGCAGCCGCGAGTCGGGTGTAGACTTCGTGGTCGCCAAGAATACGCTGACTAAGCGGGCGGCCGACGAGGCCGGGGTCGGGGATCTTGCGGAGTTCCTGGTCGGGCCGACGGCCCTCGCCTTCTCGGAGGACCCAGTCGCGAGCGCGAAGCTGATGGCCGAGTTCGCTGATCAGGTCGAAACTTTCGCGCTCAAAGGTGGGCTCCTCGAAGGTGGTCGGGTGCTGGACGAGGCTGACGTCATTGCCCTGAGCAAGCTTCCCGGCCGCGAGCAGCTCATCGCGCAGGTGGTCGGCGGTATCTCCTCCCCACTCTCGGGGTTAGTCACGGTGCTCAACAACACCGTCCAGGGACTGGTCGTGACGCTCGGCCAGATCGTCGAGCAGAAGCAGAGCGCCGAACAGTCGTAGGCAAGAGTCGAGTCTAGGAGGACTTGAAATGGCGGTAAACCAAGAAGAGTTGATGGAGACTATCGAGAACATGACCGTTCTCGAGCTCTCGGAGCTGGTGAAGGCATTGGAGGAGCGCTTCGGCGTCTCCGCCACGGCGGTTGCGGCGGCCCCGGCTGCGGGCACGACCGGCGACGGCGCGGCTGCGCCCGAAGAGGAACAGACCGAGTTCGATGTCGTGCTTCAGGGCCCGGGGGAGAAGAAAATCCAGGTCATCAAGGTGGTTCGCGCCGCGACCGGGCTCGGCCTGAAGGAGGCTAAGGCACTCGTCGACGAGGCCCCGAACCCCGTCAAGGAGGCCCTCAGCCGCGATGATGCGGAGAGTCTCAAGACTCAGCTTGAAGAGGCCGGCGCTTCAGTGGAACTCAAGTAGCTTAGAGGGTTCCTGGAGGTTTCAGGCGTTACGCTTCAGGTTAAGGCTTGCACAGGCGCCCCCCTTACGGGGGCGTCGCTTCACTTCTGGTGCAAACTTCAAACTGAACGCGGTCGTGCCAAGGTTGCGAGACGCCGGGAGATAATTTGACGCTTAGGGCCTTTAACGGCACGAAAGCGCCGTTCGTGGCATATTACGCACGGCTGTGCTACACTCCCTCGCGCCGGTCGCTGGCCGGCGACATATTTCTCTGAAATACTCCTTGACTTGCCCGTACGGTGCGGGTAAGATATCCGTTTGCGTGTTTGCCCATTTATTTAACGAATCATGCGGAGGAGAGCTAATTTGGTGACCCCTGTCGTGCGCCGGAAACGGCACCCGTATGCTCGGATGCAGTCTACCGAAGTTCAGCTGCCGGATCTCGTGGAGATTCAGCTCAAATCATTTAAAAAGTTTATCGACGAGGGCATCCAGAGGACGTTCACGGAGATCTCCCCTATAGAGGATTACACGGGCTCTTACGCCGTGGAGTTCGGGGAGGGCCGCTTCGAGGAGCCGCCAGTCTCTGTGGAAGAGTGCATGTCTAAAGACAAGACGTACGCGGCTCCGCTGTTCGTGAAGGTCCGCTTTATCGTTAAGGAGACCGGGGAGGTCAGGGAGCAGGACGTCTTTATGGGCGACTTCCCGCTCATGACCGACTCTGGGACCTTCGTCATCAACGGGACCGAGCGGGTCGTGGTCACGCAGCTCGTGCGGTCACCGGGCGCGTACATCATGGAGCCTAAGGACGCGACCAAGCAAGTCCTGACGGCGAGTCTGATGCCGGGACGCGGATCTTGGCTCGAGTTCGAGGTCGAGGCCAAGGGCTACGTCTCCGTGCGCGTCGACCGCAAGAGGAAGTTGCCAGTCACGGTGCTGTTGAAAGCTCTCGGGATGGGCGGGCCTGAGGAAATCCTTTCTCGCTTCAAGGACTCGTGGCTCGTGCGCAACACCTTGGAGCGCGATGAGATCGCCACGCAGGAGGACGCGCTTCTGGAGGTATTCAGGCGGCAGCGGCCCGGCGAACCGGTCAACAAGGAGAACGCCGAGAGCCTCGTACAGAGCCTCTTCTTCGATCCCAAGCGGTACGACCTCTCCGAGGTCGGCCGCTACAAGGTTAACAAGAAGCTCAAGCTCGAGGTACCGCTGGACAACCACACCTTGACCATCGAGGACATCGAGGGTTTACTCAAGCGCCTTATAGAGACCTCCGAGGAGGTCGCCGAGGAGGAGGAGTTCAGCCGGATCAACTACGAGCGCATCCGCCACAAGCTCGACGAGTACGAGCACTTCGGCAACCGGCGTCTCAGAACCGTCGGCGAATTGGTACAAGAGGCTTTCCGGATCGGGATGTACCGCATGGAGCGCGTCGTCCGCGAGCGGATGACGACCCAGGACGAGGAGTCTATAACCCCGCAGACCGTCGTCAACACCAAGCCAGTCGGGAGCGCCATCAAAGAGTTCTTTGGTTCCTCGCAGCTCTCACAGTTTATGGACCAGACGAACACCTTGAGCGGTCTGTCCCACAGGCGGCGTCTGTCCGCGATGGGAGCTGGCGGGTTGAGCCGGGAGCGCGCACCTATAGAGGTGCGCGACGTGCACCCGACCCATTACGGTCGGATGTGCCCTATAGAGACGCCGGAGGGTCCGAACATCGGGCTTATCGGGCAGCTCTCGACTTTCGCGACCGTGGATGAGTACGGCTTCGTGCAGACGCCTTATCGCAAGGTCGTGTACGGCAAGCTTACGGATGAGATCGAGTACCTCTCCGCCGATGAGGAGGAGGACTTCACGATCGCGCAGGCGAACACGCCCGTGGATCAGGAGACCGGCGAGATACTTGGAGGCTCCCAGATTCTGGCACGCAGGAAGGGCGGGGATGTAGCGAGCGTGGCGCCCGAGGAGGTCGACTACGTCGACGTGGCGCCGCTTCAGACGGTCTCCGTGGGTACGGCGCTCATCCCGTTTCTGGAGCACGACGACGCCAACCGCGCGCTCATGGGCGCAAACATGCAGCGTCAGGCCGTGCCGCTGCTCCGCAGCGAGGCCCCGTACGTTGGGACCGGGATGGAGTTCCGGGCTGCGGCCGACACCGGCGACGTGCTTTTGGCGCGCAACGCCGGCACGGTCGAGCGGGTCGTCTCCGACAAGATCACGGTGCGCCGCGAGGGTGGAGAGCTGGACGAGTACGCTTTGCGGAAGTTCGCCCGTTCCAACCAGGGCACCTGCGTGAACCAGCGCCCGCTCGTCAAGGAGAGCGAGCAGGTAGAGCCCGGAACCATCATGGCCGACGGCTCCTCCACCGATCAGGGCGAGCTCGCACTCGGGAAGAACCTACTCGTGGCGTTCATGCCGTGGGAGGGGTTCAACTTCGAGGACGCGATCATCATCTCTGAGCGCATAGTCAAGGACGACGTCCTCTCCTCCATCCACATCGAGGAGTATGAGGTGCAGGCCCGCGACACTAAGCTCGGGCCCGAGGAGATAACGAGGGATATACCCAACGCCTCCGACGACGTTCTGATGAACCTGGACGTCGATGGCATCATCCGCATCGGCGCCGAGGTCGGTTCCGGCGACGTTCTGGTCGGCAAGGTTACGCCCAAGGGTGAGAGCGAGCCGACACCGGAGGAGAAACTCCTGCGCGCGATCTTCGGCGAGAAGGCACGCGAGGTCAAGGACTCTAGTCTCAAGGTGCCCCACGGCGAGGGCGGCGTCGTCATCGACGTCAAGCGCTTCAGCCGCGACGCGGGCGACGAGCTCCAGCCCGGCGTCAATGAGATGGTTAGGGTCTTCGTGGCGAAGAAGCGCAAGATCGCAGAGGGCGACAAGCTCGCCGGCCGGCACGGCAACAAGGGCGTCATCTCCAAGATAGTGCCCGAGGAGGACATGCCGTTCATGGAGGACGGCCGCCCGGTGGACGTTATCCTTTCGCCCCTCGGCGTGCCGAGCCGCATGAACATAGGACAGATCTTGGAGACCCATTTGGGTTGGGCGGCGAGCCAGGGCCTCGGAGAGAACGGCAACGAGCCGGTCTTCGTCTCCACTCCGGTCTTCTCCGGCGCCGAGGTCGATGACATAGACAACGCTATCGAGAAGGTGCGCCAGAACGGCGGAGCCAAGACCGGGATGGGCCGCGGCGGCAAGGTGACGCTCTACGATGGCCGGACCGGCGAGCCTTTTGACGGCAGGATCACTGTCGGCTACATGTACATACTGAAGCTGCTCCACCTGGTGGATGACAAGATCCACGCGAGGAGCACGGGGCCGTACTCGCTGGTTACGCAACAGCCCCTGGGCGGCAAGGCCCAGTTCGGCGGCCAGCGCTTCGGCGAGATGGAGGTGTGGGCGCTCGAAGCCTACGGCGCGGCGCACACGCTTCAAGAGCTGCTTACGATAAAGAGCGACGACCGGGTTGGCCGCGTCAAGAGCTACGAGTCGATAGTCAAGGGCGAGAACATCCCGGAGCCCGGCGTTCCGGCGAGCTTCAAGGTGCTGCTGAAAGAGATGCAGTCCCTGGGGCTCTCGGTCAAGCCCGTCTACAACGCTGAGGCCGCGGCCGAAGATACGGAGCGACGCGACTGGGATGAGGCCGCGCGGGCCCTTGGCATCAACCTCAGCCGCGACGAACCGACGGGCAGTTTGGACGATGTGCCGAACGCCTTCGGCAGAGGAGGTATATAAGCGTGCAGGGACTTGAGCGCGATATAGACATCAACAAACTGGAGAAGATCTCCATCGGCCTCACCTCCACCGAGGAGATCCGGGAGTGGTCCCGCGGCGAGGTCACCAAGCCCGAAACCATCAACTACCGCACCCTGCGCCCGGAGAAGGACGGCCTCTTCGACGAGCGCATCTTCGGTCCGTCCAAGGACTGGGAGTGTTACTGCGGCAAGTACAAAAGGATCCGCTTCAAGGGCATCATCTGCGAAAGGTGCGGGGTCGAAGTAACGCGTGCCCGCGTACGTCGTGACCGGATGGGTCACATCGAGCTCGCCGCCCCGGTGGCACACGTGTGGTTCGTCAAGGGCGTGCCGAGCCGAATGGGCTATTTGCTAGACATCAGCCCAAAGGAGCTCGACCGAGTCCTGTACTTCGCCAGCTCCATCGTTACATGGGTTGACCGTGAGGAGCGGGCGAACGACATAGACTTGCTGCGGGGCCAGGTGGAGGACGAGATCCGCCAGCTCGAGCAGGACCGCGATGAGGAGATCGACCAGGTTCAGGCTCTCAGGACCAAGCGCGAGAGCGTCATAAAGGGCGAGAGCTCGCCTGACGAGCTGACCGAGGAGTTCGCGGAGATCCCTGAGGAGGACCGCGAGACGACCATCGCGAAAGTCCATAAGGAGGCCGAGGAGTCCATCGCGGATATAGGTCGCTCTGTGATCGAGCAGATAGAGCTCGTGCGACGCTCGTGGGAGGAGTTCCAGACCCTTGAGGCGCGTCAGATCGTGGACGACGAAGAGCTCTTCCGCGAGATGAAGGATCGCTTCGGCGACGAGTACGGCTACGGCGTGTACTTCCGCGGCGGCATGGGCGCCGAGGCGATCAGGGACCTCATAGGCCAGGTCGACCTCGAGTCGGAGGCCCAAGACTTGCGCGGCACTGTAAACAACTCTAAGGGCCAGAAGCGTCAGAAAGCCATAAAGCGCCTAAAGGTCGTCGACGCCTTCCGCACTAGCGGCAACGGTCCGCAGTGGATGATTATGGAGGCCATCCCAGTGCTGCCGCCAGACCTGCGCCCGATGGTCCAGCTCGACGGCGGACGCTTCGCCACGAGCGACCTGAACGACCTGTACCGGCGCGTAATAAACCGCAACAACCGCCTCAGGCGCCTGCTGGACCTCGGGGCTCCCGACGTGATCGTGAACAACGAGAAGCGGATGCTCCAGGAGGCGGTGGACGCACTTTTCGACAACGGGCGCCGCGGACGCGCCGTAACCGGTGCCGGCAACCGCGCCCTCAAGTCCCTCTCGGACATGCTGAAGGGCAAGCAGGGCCGCTTCCGGCAGAATCTCCTCGGCAAGCGCGTGGACTACTCCGGCCGGTCGGTGATCGTGGTAGGCCCGGGACTTAAGATGCACCAGTGCGGCCTGCCTAGACTGATGGCGGTCGAACTGTTCAAGCCGTTCGTGATGAAGGTGCTCGTGGACCGGGCGCTCGCCCCGAACATCCGGAGCGCGAAGCAGATGGTAGAGCGCCTGAGGCCCGAGGTGTGGGACGTCCTCGAGGACGTCATCAAGGAGCACCCGGTCCTGTTGAACCGCGCGCCGACACTCCATCGCCTCGGCATTCAGGCCTTCGAGCCTGTCTTGGTCGAGGGCAAGGCTATCCAGGTCCACCCGCTCGTGTGCTCCGCCTTCAACGCGGACTTCGACGGCGATCAGATGGCGGTTCACGTGCCGCTCTCGCCGGAGGCGCAGGCCGAGGCGCGGGTCTTGATGCTCTCGACGCAGAACATCCTGCTGCCGGCGAACGGGTTCCCGATTGCTGTCCCTTCGCAGGACATGGTGCTGGGTCTCTACTACATCACCTACACCGACGAGGCGTTCGAGGGACAAGAGATCAAGGGCCTCATCTCCTCTTACGACGAGGCCGAGGCGGCATACAAGGAGGGAACGCTCAAGATTCACGACAAGGTTCTTACCCGCCGCAATGGCGAGCGGATAGAAACCACGCTTGGGCGTGTCCTGTTCAACGAGAACGTTGAGCAGACGTTGAGGGACTACCTGGGGGAGGTCTACGATCCTGAGACTTATCCGTACATCAACTACACGTTGAAGAAGGGTGAGATCAAGGACCTCGTCGCCGACTACGTGGATCGCTACCCGACCGAGTTGGTCAGCCAGCTTCTGGATACCCTGAAGAGGGTCGGGTTCCACACGGCCACGCGGGCCGGTATCTCCGTCGGCAAAAACGACATCGTCGTGCCCGAGCAGAAAGAGGAGATCTTGGAGCGCTACCAGGGCCAGGTCGACGAGATTGAAGACCTTTGGGACCAGGGCTTTATCTCCGACGACGAGCGCTTGGAGCGGGTAATAGGGTTGTGGACCCAGGCCAAGAACGAGGTCGAGGACGCCATGAAGGGCAACCTCTGGCGCCTCAACCCGATCTACATGATGGCCAACTCCGGTGCGCGAGGGAACTACTCTCAGATAACGCAGCTAGCCGGGATGCGCGGCCTTATGACGAACACGAAGGGCGAGATTATCGACGAGCCTGTGAAGTCCAACTTCATGGAGGGTCTCTCGGTCCTGGAATACTTCACCTCCACGCACGGCGCAAGGAAAGGTCAGGCCGACACGGCCCTGCGTACCGCCGACTCGGGCTACCTGACCCGTCGCCTCGTCGACGTCTCCCAAGATGTCGTCGTGAACGACGAGGACTGCGGCTCGTCCGGCTACATCGACTTGCCACTCTACCTCGAGGGTGGTCGGGGCGACGCCAACGACTCCGTTGCGGCCCGATTCCTGGCCCGTGATCTGGTGAACCCCGAGACCGGGGAGCTCGTCGCCGAGGCCGAAACCGACATCACGCCACGCCTCTTGGCGACTTGGCGTGATGAGTTACCGCGCGACACACTTGTCCCGGTTAGGACCCCATCCAAGTGCGAGAACCCGCACGGGGTGTGCCAGACCTGCTATGGTCGAGCACTCTCGACCTACCGCCCCGTTGATGTGGGCGAGGCCGTCGGCATCATCGCGGCCCAGTCCATCGGCGAGCCTGGCACCCAGCTGACGATGCGTACCTTCCACACGGGCGGCATCGCCGGCGAGGACATCACCGCAGGTCTGCCGCGGGTCGTCGAACTCTTCGAGGCCCGTCACCCGAAGGCCGAGGCGACTCTCGCCGACATCGACGGCATCGTCTCCCTTGAGGAGGCCGATTCCGAGCGCCTCATAAAGGTGGTCATTACCTCCCCGGATAACACCGAGGTCAGGGAGTACAAGGTCGAGCGCCAGCTCCTGAAGTCCCAGTTCGTAGAGGGTGCGGAGGTTCGGGCAAATACTCCGATCACGGAGGGCTCGGTCTACCCGCACGCGATTTTGGAGAACGACCTGCGCTACGACCGTGGCACCACGACCACCGAGCGCTACCTGGTGGACGAGGTGCAGAAGGTCTATCGGGCCCAAGGCGTAGACATCCACGACAAGCACATCGAGGTGATCGTACGCCAGATGCTGCGTAAAGTCGTGGTGGACGACCCCGGCGACACCACGTTGCTCCCTGAGCAGGTCGCCGATCGCTTCACCGTGCGTGCCGAGAACGAGCGTGTCGTGGAGGAGGATGGCAAGCCCGCCACCTACCACACGGTCCTGATGGGAATAACCAAGGCGTCGCTCGCCACCGACAGCTTCCTCTCCGCGGCCTCCTTCCAGGAGACCGCCCGCGTCCTCACCGACGCGGCCATCGAGGGCAAGGTGGACAACCTCGCGGGCCTGAAGGAGAACGTGATCATCGGCAAGCTGATCCCTGCCGCCACCGGCCTGCCCCGCTACAGGCAACTCACCGTGGCGGTCGAAGGCCACCGCACGAGAAATATAGACGAGCTTGACATAGCGGCTTCCTGAGCCTAAAATAATGCGCCGCGGTTACGGACGGTTACCAGTGGGGTAGCCGATCTTCCGGCCGCGGCGCACGATTTTGTAGTAGTCCCCTTTTCCAAGGATAGAGAGGATGGCGCGTCCATGCCGACGACTAACCAGCTTGTGCGCAACGAGCGGGAGAAACAATTGAAGAAGGCGGCGACGCCGGCGCTGCAGGGGTCGCCGCAGAAGCGCGGCGTGTGCACGCGTGTCTCCACGACTACGCCTAGGAAGCCGAACTCCGCGCTGCGAAAGGTAGCGAGGGTTCGTCTGGTGAACGGCCAAGAGGTCACAGCCTACGTTCCGGGGGAGGGGCATAACCTGCAGGAGCACTCCGTGGTGCTGGTGCGCGGTGGCCAGGTCAAGGACCTGCCTGGCGTACGCTACAAGGTCGTGCGCGGGGCGCTGGACACGCTTGGGGTGAACAACCGCAAACAGGGCCGCTCCAAGTACGGGACCAAGAAGTCGTAGGAGGGTAGAGATGCCGAGGCGAGCAGCGCCACCCAAGAGAAAAATAACCGGCGATCCCGTCTACGGGAGCGTGTTGGTCCAGCAGTTGATCAACAAGATCATGCAGGACGGCAAGAAGGGTACCTCCGAGAAGATCGTCTACGATGCCCTTTCGTATATAGAGGAGCGCACGGGGACGAGCCCGGTGCAGGTCCTCAACAACGCCTTGGACAACATAAGGCCGCGCATCGAGGTGAAAAGTCGTAGGGTCGGGGGCGCGACCTACCAGGTGCCCATCGAGGTCATCCCCCGCCGGGCCAACACGCTGGCGCTGCGCTGGATGGTCGGCTACGCCCGCTCGCGGCGGGAGAAGACGATGGGCCGCAGGCTCGCAGGCGAGATCCTGGACGCCAAGGACAATATTGGCTCCAGCGTGAAGCGCAAGGAAGACACGCATCGGATGGCAGAGGCCAACCGGGCATTCGCACATTACAGGTGGTGACGAGGATTAATATGGCCGTACAAGTAGCTAGAAAGATCCCGTTAAAGCGGGTCAGAAACATCGGCATCATGGCCCATATCGATGCCGGCAAGACGACGACGACTGAGCGCATCCTCCTCTACACCGGCCTCACCCACAAGCTGGGCGAGGTCCATGACGGTAACGCCGTAATGGACTGGATGGCCCAGGAGCGCGAGCGCGGCATCACCATCACCTCCGCCGCGACCACCGTGTTCTGGGGCGGCATTGAGGGCTCTGGCAAAAACGGCAAGGGTGCCCGCGAGGGCGTCCACAGCCGCATTGCCGACCAGCACCGCATCAACATTATAGATACGCCCGGGCACGTGGACTTCACTGTCGAGGTAGAGCGCAGCCTGCGCGTGCTCGATGGTTCGATAGCGCTCTTCGACTCTGTTGCTGGTGTGGAGCCGCAGTCGGAGACGGTGTGGCGGCAGGCGGACAAGTACGGCGTGCCGCGCATAGCGTTCGTGAACAAGATGGACCGTATTGGGGCGGATTTCTACAAGGCCGTGGGCACGATGGTTGATCGACTCGGGGCGAACGCGGTTCCGGTGCAGTTGCCTATAGGCGCGGAGTCTGAGTTTCAGGGGATAATGGACCTCGTTGAGATGAGGGCCATCGTCTATACGGACGACCTCGGGGCTACCTGGGAGGTCACGGATATTCCCGAGGGTATGCAGGACCTCGCCGATGAGTACCGAGAGAAGCTGGTCGAGGCCGTTGCCGACCAGGACGAAGAGCTGATGATGATGTATCTGGAGGGCGAGGAGATCGAGCCCGACCAGATCCGCGCCGCGATCCGCAAGGCGACCCTGGAGATCCAGATGACCCCCGTGTTCGTTGGATCGGCGTTTAAGAACAAAGGCGTGCAGCCGCTCCTGGACGGCGTCGTTGACTACCTGCCGAGCCCGTTGGACGTGCCGCCCGTCGAGGGCCGGACGCTCGACGGCGAGGGGATTACGCGTGAGGCCGACGAGAACGGCCCGTTGGCGGCGCTCGCCTTCAAGGTGCAGTCCGACCCCCACGTCGGCAAGCTGACGTACATGCGGGTGTACTCGGGTACTTTGAGGGCCGGGTCGTACGTAATGAACACGACCAAGGGCAAACGCGAGCGCGTGGGCAGGCTCTTGCAGCTGCACGCCAACAGCCGCGAGCAACGCGACGAGGTCTACGCCGGCGAGCTGGTTGCGGCGATCGGGCTCTCGGATACGGGTACGGGCGACACGCTGGTCTCGGCGGACGATCCCGAGCAGATCGTGCTAGAGGAGATGATCTTCCCCGAGCCGGTCATCGACCAGGCCATCGAACCTAAGACCAAAGCCGACCAGGAGAAGCTCTCCGTCGCGCTCCAGCGCCTCGCGGAGGAGGACCCGACGTTCTCCGTGCGCGGCGACGAGGAGACGGGGCAGACGGTCATTGCCGGGATGGGCGAGCTCCACCTCGAGATCATCGTCGACCGGCTCCTGCGCGAGTTCAGGGTGGACGCGAACATCGGTCGTCCGCAGGTCGCGTACCGCGAGACAGTACGCAAACGCGTTGAGGGTATTGAGGGCCGGTTCGTTAGACAGACGGGTGGTCGCGGCCAGTACGGCCACGCGGTCATTAACGTTGAGCATAACGAGGAGACCGGCTACGAGTTCGTCAACAAGATCGTGGGCGGCGTCATCCCACGGGAGTACATCCCGAGCGTTGACAAGGGCATCAAGGATTCGCTCGACAGCGGCGTAGTGGCTGGCTACCCGGTCGTGGACGTCAAGGTCGAGCTAGTCGACGGGTCCTACCACGACGTCGACTCCTCGGAGATGGCGTTCCAGATCGCGGGCTCCATGGCGATCAAGGAGGCTCTTAAGCGGGCCAACCCGGTCCTCTTGGAGCCGGTCATGGACGTCGAGGTTGTCGTGCCCGAGGAGTTCATGGGCGACGTTATGGGTGACCTCTCCGCGAGGCGCGGGCAGATACAGGGTATGGACTCCCGCGGCGGCGGGCAGGTCATCCGGGCGATGGTGCCGCTCTCCGAGATGTTCGGATACGCGACTACCGTGCGCTCCAAAACCCAGGGCCGCGCGACATTCACCATGCAGTTCGACCACTACGCCGAGGTGCCCAAGAGCATCGCGACCGAGATAGCCGAAAGGTAGGAATCAAGATGTCTAGAGGGAAGTTCGAGCGCAACAAGCCGCACTTAAACGTGGGCACCATAGGCCACGTCGACCACGGCAAGACAACCCTTACGGCGGCCATAACCAAGGTGCTCGCTAAGGTGGTTCCAGATGATCC
>DASQVA010000213.1:0-4408 GCA_035641035.1 Rubrobacter sp.
TTTTCATAACCTCGGTAAGTCCTTCCGGAGACGTCAGCAGCGCCAGCCCCACCATCCGGGCTGTCGTTGCGGCCAGGGACGGCAGCATCCTGTCCAGGCACGACATAGACTTGTACCTCGACGGGGAGGAGAAGAGGTTCACCTATAGGAAGGCCACTGGCGAGCTGAAATGCCCCACCGGGAGGCTCTCCTCCGGAACCCACACGGTCGAGATAGAGGCCTACGTCGAAAGCGATGACGGAGGGATCAAGAGGGGCAGGAAGAAATGGACCTTCAACGTAAAGAAGTAAGGGGCGAATAAGGTAGGCGGTTTCAGGTACGAGCCATGCTGGGCCTTTGATTCGCATTCGTGGTCTCGACCCTGTCCGAGGTTCGCGTCGGTCCTAGGCTGTTCTTCCTCCGTCATCTGGCCACGCGCTCCCCTCCTCATAGGGTCCTTGACGATGCGTACACCTTCAAGACCGTATGGCTTTCTCGCCGCGCGAATCGTCAGGGTCACAAGGACTAAAGGCTCCGGCACCAATCAGACCACAAGCTATCGCCCGGGAGGCCTCTCCATTTGGGGGAAAGATCCGCTCGTAAGAGGGGCGATTTTGGCCGAGCCGGGCATCAGGTTCGCATTCCTGGCTTCTCTTCGCTCGTCGAGAAAGTCCAGGCTATACTTTCGTGAGGTTCCTAGAGAGGATTAAAATGGCCGGTGACACTAGCGGCAACAAGACCATGGTACGCGAGCTCAAGGAACAACTTGTCAAGGCGGCCCGGATGTACGCCATGTGCCAGAAAGCCGGGGTCGCCGAACCCCTGGACGTCACGGCGCTTGCGGTTGCTGCGTTTGAAGACCTGCCCCTCAGGCAGGCAATCGTGCTCGTGCGCACAAACGAACAGAACGTAAAGGACCTGGCCTGGGCGTTAAAGAACTCGGGATCCGCCCAGGAGTTCGAGCAGAGGGTCAAGGAGATAAAGGGGCATCCCGAGCAAGCGAGGAAGCCCCCGACGCAAGAAGGGACCCGGTAAGACTGGTAGTGCTTTGGGGCTGCCGCTCGCGAAGCTTTCGCGCTGTCGCGGCTCCGCAGGTTGCACGACAAACCGTAAGGCAGCGGTCGAAAACATCTTCCGGGTTGGTGGCGCGGGCAGCAAATTCGCTCAAGTGGCCTGTGTAAGGCCAACCGGGCGCCGCATGTGGGTACGGTACGGACCTCCGTCCGCTAGGTATTGTGCTTCTATGGTAACAGGGTTTACGACACGCTCTGGGAAGACATAGAATGCACCAAAATAAGGAGGCCGTGTAGTGACCGAAATAGAGAGCGCTGACCAAGCCATCCTCCTTGAGGATAGGGGCACATGGCGATTGCTTCTGACGCAATTACATCGGGACGACGAGGGTAAGCCTGAATCGTTCGTGCTTGCATGCGGCATAAAGAGGGTATCAAGCCAAGGAGAATATCTGGATCTGGACGGCGTGCGAAGTCGGCATCAGAGCCGGAAGACCAAACCCTTCCTTGAGGGATGGCGAGGAGCAATGAGTCACTGGGCCTCGCACAATGTCGATGCCTTGAAGAATTCCCTAGCGTGCCACATGCACGAGTTTGACCGATCAGCCGGGTTGAGACCCATGAGCGATTGCGTCCACAAGGTTACTCCCGGTCTTCCTGCCCGTCCGGAGTTGTCATCCCTAGTCTTGTGGACGCTCGAGCGTTCTCCCAACCGTCATAGGCCCCTTCTTTGTGTCCCATGAGATCTCGAGGGTCGAGACCCTGTGTGGAGTTCGACCAGCTATCAAACGCTTCAACTTGGCCCTCCGCCCTCCCCAGGGCGTAAGTCCATAGTTAGCAGCTCTTTCTCTGCACTGTCCGTCTGGTCAGTAGCCTGGGGTGCTGTGGCTTCAGAGCGGGGAAACCGTCAGCCTTCGATTCGAACCAATAAGGGTCTAACCGGTCCTCGGCGGCTTGGGTGGCTTGCGTGGTATGGGCGGCTTGGGCGGTATGGGTGGCTTCTTGTACTCCCCAGCAGGTGGCCCCTTGCCTGGCCCATTCGCGTTTGGGGTGCCGGGGGCACCGGACCCACCACGCTGGAAAGTCACATGCGCCCTTACCCCCGCGGCCTCGCCCAGCAACCCGGAGAGGCGGTCCAGGTTCACGCCTAAGAGCCTGGCGATGCGGGCTACATCGTTGCCGCGCAGGCGCCCGCCAAACTCCTTATGCCCGCTCGCGCGATCGCCAGGTACCGCGCCCAGCTTGACGAGAAGGTCGGCGAGGTCGACCTGGGAGGTGTTCCTGGAGCTTCCGACGGTTCCCGTGCGGGAGCCACCGCGGCTCGTACGCGCAGAGGCACGGAACCGTTCGTCGTGTTGTCGCCTCTTCTCGGGGTTCGAGAGTACTTCGTAAGCCTGCTGGATCTCCTTGAACCGTTCTTCTGCTTCGGGGGCGCCGGGGTTGGCGTCGGGATGGTGCTGCCTCGCCAGCCTCCGGTACGCCTTCCGCACGTCGTCCCCGGAAGCCTTCCTGGGCACACCGAGCAGCTCGTATGGGTCCCTGCTCGGCATTCCGCTCGCAACTCCTCCCTGGACGCTTGTGCACTCGGCCACCGTGGATCATACCCACGCCAGGCGCCTCGCAAACTGTCTGTCCGCGCTGCAACCAGCTCCACCCGCCGTCGAACCCTCCGGTGCACGAGAGACTAGACACCGGAACGTTGTTGAGGAGCCTGTGGCTAGCTAACCTTCTACTTCAACTTCATGGCTTCGGTGTCGTCGGTGCACCCGTCCACGGTTCCTGCGCCTTTATCCACAGCATTTTGTAGACAATACGCTCCTATCTAGCTGCGAACATGCATGTTAGCTGTAGCTTCAAACTAACTCTTGTAGCTTCAACCTCGGTTGCAGCCTGAGAAACGAACTCGCTCGGCGGTCGCAGGTGGGGTGCGGCTACCCTAGCCGTTATGGTCACCCGGCGTGAGCCACCCGGCGTGAGCCACCCGGCGTAAGCCGAACCACCCGGTGGATCAGCGCGGATCGCAGCAGCCGGTGGTGGCGAACGGAGAGGCAAGCCGACGTTGCGAGCGCCGCTTACGGCGCAACAAAAGCTGGCGAGTTCTCCGGGTTGTGCGTTATCCGAGCTCGTGAGGGCGGCTTCTGGAGGGTTGCCGGCAGACTGTTTTGACCGGCGTCCCTACCTAACTACGATTTTCCTACTGGCCCCGCTCCGTCTCGTCGTCGACTTCGATCTCCTCGCGCCTTACGTCCTCCTCGACGACCTCGGTGTCCTCGACGACCTCCTTGCGGATGCGGATCTCCTCCTTGATCACCGGCCGCTTCTCGACCACCACCTCTTCCTCTACCACGGGGATCACTATCTCCTCTTCCCCGATCTCTGGCCTGGCGACCTCCTCTTCGGTCGAGGCTATCTCCCTCTCGACCGGCACGCGCTCAACCGTTACGTCCACGCGCTTCTTGGACACTCGGATGCGCTCCCGGTCGGTCCTCACGCGCTTGCGCACCCGCACGGCGCCGGTCTCGCGCTCGCGGGTTCCGACCGTGAGCTCCTCCTCCGAGCGCCGCACCCTGACCTCATCTTCGTCCTCGAGAAGGCCGGACTCGGGTAGATCTTCTCGGTCGTGCTCGCGTCCGCGGACCCGTCCTGCTTCGGAAGGAATCGTCGGCACGCCGGGGATAGCCGTGCTCGAGCCTCCGTGCTCCCTCTCCGCCAGCTCCGCGTCGTCACGATAGTAAGCGCCGTAGCCGCTCCTGTTCTCGGTGTCTTGCGGGATCGTGAGCCCGTAGTGGATGCGTACCCGCTCCTCGAGCTCGGGCGTCACCTCCTCGTCGTACCCCAAGCTCGGCCCGGCCTCCACCACACCCCTGGGGCGCGATACCACCAGGCGCCGCAGCCTGTCGTCGACCGTGACGACGTCTGCCGGGATGAGGGCGAACCTGGTAGCTAGCGGACCCGTCCTTACCCCCACGTACTCAGGCTGGTCGTTCTCGTCGACGAACAGATCGTCTAGCTTGCCGATCCTCTCGCTGTCCTGGTCGTAGACCTCAAATCCCACGTACCGCTCTTCGGGCATCCCGACAAGGTCGTCACGCTCCGCGTCCGTCAAGCCGCGCATCTCCTCTGTGTCGCTAGTTTCTTCATCAGACGTCCCGGTGTTCGAACCAGAGTTGGTCGGACCTCCAGATCGCCCCGCTTCTCGGCCCGCGTCCGTCTCTGCTCCCTGCGCCGTACCGCCCAGTGCCCCTAGGGCCGGGGCGGTAATTCCCCTGCTCACCGCACCTACAGTTTCCGCCGCTTGATCGACGACCCCTTTGCCCGCCGAAGGTGTTCCTTCTTTGTAGCTATGATGCTCCCGAACTCGCCCGTCCCGGGCGTGGAGGAAGAACTCGGTCTCATCCCGCTGGGCGATCTCCCGT
>DASQVA010000214.1:0-8329 GCA_035641035.1 Rubrobacter sp.
CGCGTCCGCTGCGGTTGACGGCCCGCACCCGCTTCCCCCTTCCGACGAGTTCGCGTACGATCACCCGGCCGGTGGCCCCGCTGGCGCCCACGACGACGTGCAGTTCGTCTCTCCCGTTCGTCATGGAGCGCTCCTTTCTCCTGCCTGAGGACGGGCGTTCCTCTGCGGCGTCCGTCTACCCTCCTGCAGGGACGCACCTGTGAGGAGAAGCAAGACCAGTGGGAGCAGGACCTGCAACCCCAAGGACCCCAGCTGCGCCAGGTTGTCGAAGGGCGAGAAATGTTCGACCAGCGTCGTGTGGTAGAGGAAGTGCGGTACCGCGTAACCGAGCCAGGCAACGAGCGCGACCCGGGTCAGACGCCGCTCGGGGAAGATCGCCGCTGCCACCAGCAGGATGCCGAGGGCTAGGTTCAGGGCGCCGTAGTCCCTGACGAGGTGCTCATCGTAAGGACCCAAGGTAGAGACCCAGTCCCTGCCCGGGAGCGGGAAGTCCTCGTAGAACGAGCGGGGGAACGGCAGGGCCCAGAGGCTCCCGTTCAGAGTCGTCGCCGCCAGAAGCAGCAAGCCAGCCCGGGTCCACGCTCGACGCACCGAGTGACCCTCGTGTTTGGTGTTCATGCCGATACCTTCCTTGCCGTTCTGCCTGTATCGCTTGGGTGAAGCGTGCGTCCTAAGAACTCCTCCCAGGTGGTCCTGCCGTACCTGTGATCGGGGGCTACCTGTGCCCCCTGGCGCCAGGCGCGCGCCATCCTGCCGGGGATCGGGAGCTCCAGCACCCTCTTCTGCCGCCCGGTCGCCCGCAAGTAAGAGCGTGTGAGGTCCACCGCCGTCCGGACCTCCGGGCCGCCTACGTCCGGGACGCGCCCCGCGGGCGCCGAAAGCGCTAGCTCGGCAAGGAGGTCGGCGACCTCCCCGGTCTCTATGGGCTGGAAGAGGAATCCCTTTGGGGCAAGCGCGAGCGGGCCGCGCTCCAGGAACCGTATCTGCTTCAGCACGAACTCGTGGAACTGGGTGGCCCTGAGGATGGTCCAAGGCACCCCCGAGCGTTCGACGAGTCGTTCTACCTCGAGTTTAACTCGGTAGTAGGGGTAGTAGGGGTTGCTATCGACGCCGACGATGGAGACGTAGACAAAGTGCGAGACGCTGGTCCGCTCCGCCGCCCGCAGGAGGCGATCGGTCCCCACGACGTCCGTTTGGCGTGTCCTGCGCAAGGGGCTTGAGGCACAGTGGACGACTGCATCCACGCCCAGCAAGGCCTCCTCGAGGCCCTCACCGCTGAGCAGGTCTGCCCTGATGGTCCCGTCTCTGCCGCTCCTGCTCATCGGCCGCACGCCGCCTCCCGCATCGCGCAGGCGGTCCACCACTCGGCTGCCGAGAGAGCCCGTGCCCCCTGTAACCAGGATTTCCGAGGGTTGGGTCTCTTCCCGTCGATCCACAGCGTGCCTCCTGTCCGTCGCCTTTTCCATCATGGACACCTTCTTGAGCTCTACTGCACTAGTATCCGCTACTTGCCTCTCTCCATAGTTCGCACCGATACTCCGGGAGAACGCCCCCTATCGAGCAAGAACATACGGTCGAGGTACTCCAGGAGCGGCTCTGCTGCAGCGGGCTGGCCGCGCAAGCCGACGTAGCCGTCCGGTCGGATGAGGTAGAGTGATTCCGCGCCGGCGCCGTACAGTCCATGCAGTGCGCCCGTACCGTCCAGCAACACCGCCCCGTCCCAATCCAGTTGCTCCGGCACCTCGTCGGTGCTGACGACGATGTGAGTTTTGACAGTGTTTCCTAGCAATGCTTCTACCTGCCGCGCTATGTGCACGAGGTTCGCGTATCCGGCCTCCGTATGTGCCAGCCCATCGAACAGCAGTAGCCTAAAGTGTGTGCCCCTGAACTCTCGAAAGAGATTGGTCTTCTCGCGGGACGCCGCGTCGATGGCCATCCCGTCCGGTGCCCGGTCGCCGGCGCGTGGCGCAGTCCGGAAGTCCAACCGCTCCGCAACGCCGGCCTTCTCGTCTGCCCCGTGTGGCAACAGTGTCTTCGCCAGCGGCTCCTGGTACGACCGGGAGATCGACGATGCACGGTAGTTGACGAAGAGTTGTGAGCTGCGCCGGGCGAGGTACTCCTGGACCGCGTCCAGGTTCAGAACGTGCTCGCGCAAGAAATGCATCACGGCGTTGTCGGAGAGCAACACCCGGGTGTTTGCGTCGGTCTGCGCGAGTACCCGTTTGGCTACGGGTAGGCGCTCCTCTTCGTACGTATCGAGGAGGTGTCTGGGAGCCTCACCTCCGATCACAAGCGCCAGTTTCCACCCCAGGTTGTACGCGTCTTGGATCCCGGTGTTCATGCCCTGCGCGCCGAAGGGGCTGTGGATGTGAGCCGCATCGCCAGCCAAAAAGACCTGCCCCACCCGATAACGGTCCACCATGCGCCGATTGATAGTGAAGGTCGACATCCAGCTCGGGCTGCTGACGGTACTCGTGGCGTCGCCGGTGCGCTCCCGGAAGAGCCGCCGGAACAGCTCCAGCGAGACCGGCGGCACCGTCTTGTCCTCGACGACGGCGAAGATGCGCCACTGCGAGCTGCCCGGAAGGGGGAATACGGTGAACATGCCTGCCGGCGGAAACCAGGTGTGCGTTCGGTTGCGCTCCCGGTCCCAGTCCAGATCCACGTCGGCCAGCAGAAAATTCTCCTCGTAGGTGCTGCCCTCGAAAGAAACCCCCAAAGTCTTCCGCACCCCGCTGTGGGCACCGTCGCAGCCGACGAGCCAACCCGCCCGTATCTCCTCGGTCTCGCCCGTATCGCCGCGTTTCGCTGTCGCGATCACCTGAGAGTCCGCTTGGCGGAAGCCGACTAGCTCGCAGGAGCGTTCTACCGTGCCGCCCAGCTCGCGCAGCCGTGCAGTTAGCGGCCGCTCGACGCTGGTTTGCGGCGTGATCCAGAGCCGGGGGTAGGGCGTATCCAGCTCCTGCACCCCCGCGGCGCTGAGGGTGAGGAGCAACCTGTCCGCGTCGTAGAGGTTGGCGTCGATCACGGGCCCACCCGCACAGAGCACCCGATCCACGATGCCCATCGTGTCGAAGAGCTCCAGGGTGCGCGGCTGGAGGCCTAGGGCACGGGAGGTCGTCGCAGGCGCAGGGGCTTTGTCGATGATGCAGCAGCGCACGTCGCGCCGGAGCAGCTCGCACGCTAATGTCAATCCGGTGGGACCGGCCCCGACGATCAGGACATCAGTCTCGGGCTTCATATTGGTGCTCATGAGCTCGCTCCTCCCTTGTGCCCCGCCCAGCATCACGCAAGCGGCTCACTACGCGGCTCCCGAGTGAGCCCGTGCCCCCGTAACCAGTACCTCCGACGCATTCATCCCTGGGTCTCCTTTCCATCGCCGCTCCATCCTGCGGGAAGAGGCGAGATCTCGATGCCGTACTCGGCCGCAATCCTCACGATCCTTTGCACATTCGGTGGCTCTCCGGGGACGGCAGCTGATGTATGCGCAGCGGGTTCGCCCAGCTCCTCGAAGAAACGCTCGTGCAAGCCGCCCGGCGTCTGGCTCACCAGCATCCTGCTCGTACCCTCCCCCACGTTCTTGTGCGTGTGCAGGTTCCCTCTGGGAACGTAGAGGAGGGATCCGGCGGGAACCCGCAGGGTGCGGTCCTCGACCAGGAACTCGTAGTCGCCCTCCAGCACGTAGAAGGCTTCGTCCTCCCGGTGCTGGACGTGAGGCGGCGGACCGCTTCCTGGCGGGGTCGTCACCTCGAAGAGGGAGTACGCCCCACCTGTCTGGTCACTGAGGACTTTGTAGGTCATCAGCTCGCCCAGGACCCACAGCGACTTGCTGCCCTCGCCAGGAGCCAAGCGCGCGACATCCCTACCCGTCCTGGCTTCGTCGGTCCCCACGAGCTCCTTCCTAGCCACTTGCTGATTGCCCAACGTTGGCCGTGCGCCCCCTCGCGTCCGTCTCCTCCTTCTTCGTGTTTTCGGCTCAGGCCAACCTTTCGTACTGGTTACCAGTTTGCGTCCCGGCGCGAACCGAAACCACCAACAACACTCCAACTCTTCTCCAACTATTGCAACAGTTGGACCTTTCGAGCGCCGTGGCCCGCTGCTAGCATGAGGATCGCACTGGCAATGCGTCTAGGGGGAGTATCGCTCTGAGCTTGACTCCCGAGCAGGAACAATCGTTCGCGCGCCGGCTGCGGCGGTTCAGGGAGACGGCGGGTTTGACGCAACAAGAATTGGCCGGACGAGCCGGGCTGACCCCCAACGCCATCAGCGATCTGGAACGGGGCAAGCGACGACGCCCGCACCCCCACACCGTGCGGTCCCTCGCCGACGCCTTGAATCTATCCGAGGAAGAGCGCGCCTCCCTCGTCGGGGCGGTGCCCAGAAGGGGCGGGAACCGACCCGCTCCGGCGGCCGGCCACTCGTCGGCTCTCCCGACACCAGCCACGCCGCTCTTGGGCAGGAAGCATGACCTGCGTGACGTTGTGAACCTGCTGCGTCGATCGCACGTGCGGCTGCTAACGCTCACGGGAACCGGCGGGGTCGGCAAGACGCGTCTGGCTCTGGAGGCGGCGCGAGACGCGACGGAGTCCTTTGCGCACGGCGTGGCGTTCGTGGCCCTGGCCGCGCTGGGTGACCCGGCTCTGGTCCTGCCGAGCGTTGTTCGGGCCCTCGGGCTGACGGAGCAACAAGGCGCAACCCCTCGCGACGTCCTTCGGACTTACCTGCGAGACAAGCGACTGCTGTTAGTGCTCGACAACTTCGAGCACGTATCGGGGGCCGCGCACGAGGTTGCGGAGTTGCTCGGGACCTGCCCGGACCTCGCCGTCATGGCCACCAGCCGCGCCCCACTCAGGGTGCGCGGCGAGCAGGAGTACCTGGTCGCGCCTCTAGCGCTGCCCGCGACCACCCGGTCGCCCTCCGTCGAGCAGATCCTCGGCTCGCCCTCCGGCCGTCTCTTCGTCGAGCGCGCCCGGGCGGCCTCCCCCGCCTTCGCGCTCACTTCTCAGGACGCCGCGATCGTCGCGTCGATCTGCTGGCGGCTTGCCGGTATCCCGCTCGCCCTCGAGCTGGCGGCGGCGAAGGTCAGGTTCCTTACCCCTCGGTCGCTGCTGGAGCGCCTGGATCAGGTCCTCTCCGCGGGATGGGCGCGGGACCTCCCGGACCGCCAGAAGACGATGAGGTCGACTCTTGACTGGAGCCACGACCTGCTCTCAGAGCCCGAAAAGGCGCTGTTCGGGCGGCTGTCTGTGTTCGTGGGTGGATTCACCTTGGAAGCCGCGGAGGCCGTGGGCGTGACCGGGGAGACCGGGTCGGAGGACACGCTCGGCCTTCTGGGAAGTTTGGTAGAGCAGTCGCTGGTGACGGTGAGCCCGGGTTCGGGCGGCGCAGTGCGCTATGGGATGCTCGAACCCGTACGGCAGTACGCGCTCGAGAAGCTCGAGGGGAGCGGTGAGGCTGGGGAAGCGCAGCGGCGGCACGCGGCGTTCTTCCTAGAGCTGGCCGAGCGGGCGCGGCCAGAACTCCGAGCTTCGGCACAGTTGGACTGGTTGAGAAGGTTGGAGGATGAGAACGGCAACCTGCGTGCCACCATTTCGTGGGCCCTGGCCGAGGACGAGGTCGAGACCGCCACACGCCTGGGATGGGCACTGTGGACGTTCTGGTGGTTGCGCGACCACCAGCAGGAGAGCCACCGGTGGGTCGAGACGCTTCTGGAACAGAACATCCCCCCGACCGTACGACCGAGGGCCGTTCAGGTTGCGGCCATGACGGCCTATGTGCAAGGCGACCGCGAGAGGTCCGCCAGGTTATTGACGGAAGCGCTGGAGCTCTCCAGACATGCTGGCGATACGCTCTGCACCGCCTACGTCTGGTTCTGGTTGGGTCTCCAGGCGGTGGACCGCGAGGACTTCGAGAAGGCTACGTACTGCCTGCAAGAGGCGCTGCCGCTCTTCAACGATTCCGGGGAGAAGGGGATGGTGACAGCGGTGTACGACAGGCTCGGGATGGTGACGCTACGTCAGGGTAACCACGAGCGGGCGATCCCCTTGCTTGAAGAAGCACTGGCGCTGGCCCGTCGGGATAGCGACAGGCTGGGCACCTACTCAGCGCTCTACTTTCTGGCCCAGATAGCACTGGCTCGAGGCGACCACGCTACCGCGGCCAACATGCTCAATGAAGGGGTGGCCTTGGCTGCCCAGGTGGGGCCGCGGGGAGCACTCGTCTATTTGCTCGGGGAGCTGGCTGCGGCAGCCAAGGCGCGAGGCGAGGCGGAGCGCTCGGCACGACTGTTAGGCGCGGCCGAGGGACTGATCCGATCGGTCGAAGCGCCCGTCTACAAGAACCACAGGCCGAAGCGATCCCTCCGGCCGCTCGATCACGTAGTCGCGGCCGCGCGTTCCCGGGTGGGCGAGGAAGCCTTTGAGACGGCGTGGAACGAGGGACGGGCGATGACCTTCGAGGAGGCGGTGACGTACGCTCTTGAGGACGACGAAGCCTCGACCACGTAAGCAGCCAGTGGCTTGCTGCGCGGGTTCCGGCAGAGACGATCCAGCAAAAAAGGAAAAGCTACGCGCAAAGATGGTTACGCGAAGCCATGACGGACGCTGACCGTGGGCTGGTATTCGACGCTAGCAATCAGACCGTCTCCGAGTGTGTGAGACGCTGGGTAGAGGACTTCGCCAAGGCGAGCCTCGCGCCCCGCACTTATCCCAACTACCGCTTCCGATACGGGAGCATATCGTCGCTAAGGGGCGGCCCTTTCGGCTTTGAGGCGGCGTTCTACGCACAATGTCTGTAGGTAGGTATCCGCGAACCTCGTAGGCGTCTCACCTCGATCCCGTGGTCGCCAACTACACTACCCGTACACCACCGAGGGCGAAACGGCCCGCACCATGCTGCAACCCCCGCAACCAGAACGGCTTAGGTATGCGAGGATTGCACCCTCGGGCAACACTCGGCAACGAGTTACATCGGATTGTAGCTCTAGAGGAGGTCGCGGGTTCGAGCCCCGTCGGTCACCCTAACCATGAACACACCCATTGGAGTTTCAATACCGCGGTAGGGAAGAGGCCGCACAGGGTAGGGCAGTCTGGTATGTATCCAGGAGAGCACATACTTATTCGCAAACCCTACCCCCTGTGAGCCTTACCGGCACGTAGCGAGGCGATTAATGCTCGAGGGCCCTACCGAGACAGGGGTGTGCAGAACAAGGTGTCAGAACCTCTGAGAATCTACCTTCTGTTCGGTTTGGTGGATAGAGGGGTACCGGGGCTTCACGAGTCTCGGCCCGGGGCGATCTTCCACCCGTCTCTCATGGAGTGGTCTTACGGAAGAAACTCGATGAGAATTTCTCGAAATGCATCAGGCTTTTCTATGTGCGGAGAGTGTCCGCAGTCGGCGAAGACCTCCTCGTGGTAGCTGCCACCGCCCGCCGCGTACTCGTCGAAGACGGCGCGGATCTGGGACACCATCGGCTGGGGTGGGTAGACCTCTTCCCCTGGCCAATCCGGCACCATACCGATTTTTCCGAGGTAGGCGAAGTCTGCAGCTGATGTGTCCGAAACTGTGCGATCATCAGCACCACGCACCCACAGTACATCCGGCCGCGGTTCGATCTCTGCAAACGCGCTCAGATCACAATATTTCGGTGAGAAAGCGTTGACTATTCCCCACCGTCCTGGCGCCACTTTCGGCCAGTTCAGTGAGGGTATCCTGTCACCGGGGTAGTTGTAGTCGCCAACCTTTGTCCTGATTATCTCCGAGACCAAGACCTCCTCGCGTTCTCGGGAGACCCGGAAGGGAGGCTTGAAGTATGTCGTATTCATCACGTTGCGAGGCGAGCTAGGGTTGTCCGGATTTTGGGGATCGTCCTTGAGACCCTGCTCGAGGAAGCGAGCGAAATTCAGGTTTACCAGTCCGCCGCCCGATCCCGCATAGTCCGGCCAGCAAGGCGTCCCGTTGATGTCTTTGGTGCCGCCCATCCCGTAGGGTGGTATAGGACAGCTTAGGGTGAGCGAGGCGACCTCTTTCGGATGGTCGATAGCGTACTGCATGACTACGCCACCGCCCAACGACCATCCGACACAGTGGACCTTCCGATCTTTTGAGTACCCTAAGGCTTTTATCAGGTCGTACAAGTCGTCAGACAGATCTCTCAGTCCTCGGGAGGCGTCAACTGGTTTAAGCTCAGACCTACCAAAGCCCCGCAAGTCCGGAGCCAGCCCCCGGTAGTAGGGCGGGAGCGCCGCTAGGGTCTCCTCGAAGAACCGAGAAGAGGCGACGTTGCCGTGGACGAACAATACGGGGGCTCCCTCCTCCGGGCCGCTTTCCA
>DASQVA010000215.1:0-16274 GCA_035641035.1 Rubrobacter sp.
GGGTGAGGCGCATGAGCACCCCGCGGGTCATGAGACGAGCACCGGGTACTTCGCCGTGCTCGTCGTCGGCTTACTCGTCCTGCTCTTAGGCTTGCTCCTCAAGGGAACGCCGTTGGTTGTCGGGCTCAGTATGCCTTGGACCGCGGTCCTTCGCCGCTGGCCCGCCGCATTCCGTCCTCCACTAACCCCCACGCCAATCAACCTTCAGGTGTTCAGGCTCTGACAAGCTTTTCGTCCCGATAACGCGGGAGTGAGGGAACTAAACCGAACACCACACGAAATAGGGGGTTGTCTTGAAGACGCTTCTGACGAAGGTGAGGCTGCTTACGCTGCTCCTAACGGCAGCATTCATCTTGACCGCCTGCGTGGACGCCGGCGGTGGCCAGCAGGTTAGTGGATCAGGCGGCGCTGGCGAGCCGGGCATGAACGAGTACCGGAGTCCGCGCTAGCCGCCTAACCGACATGCTCCGCAACGGTTAGGCCCGCGTGGGTGCCCCCTGCCTTTTGCCATCCTAACTTTACGGGTCGACGACCTTGTAGTTGAGCATCATGCCCGCGTCCTCGTGCTCGAGGATGTGGCAGTGGAACAGGTAAAGCTGCTCCTCCTCGAAGTTGTGTGAGAACTGGATGGCAATCCTAACGGTCTCTCCGGGCCAGATGAGGACAGTATCCTTCCACCCCAGGTCAGTGACCGTCCTGCCCTTGTCATCCACCGCCGTCCCGGCCACCTGCCCGGGGCTGTTCTTCCTCTCGAGCACCCGACACCGGAAGCCGTGGAGGTGCATGGGGTGGGGCATGCTACGCTCGTCGTTGCGAATCTCCCAGACCTCGGACGCACCTCTTTGCACTACGATCGGGTACTCGTCCGGCTCGTAGCTCAGGCCATTGATGAGCCACCGCGTCTGCCCCTGGTCCGTCGTCGCGGAGAGTGTCACTGGGCGCACGGCTGCCCCGCGCGTGTCCGCCACCGGCGCCACCGAGAAGGTCTGCGGTACCGACCCGACGTGGGCGACGCGGTCCTTCACCACCATCCTGAGGACGTAGAACTCCTCCCCATCGCCCAACCGCGGAGTGTCTGCGGCCATCTCATCGGCGTGAACCATCTCTTCATGCGAGGCATGAGCCATATGGCACATGCTCTCGCCCATGCCGTGCTCGCGATGCATGGGATCGAAGGCCAGGTTCTTGAGCGCGAGCTCCTCGCCGACATCGAAGCCCGTCAGGTCCAACAGAAGGTCCGTCCGCTCTCCCGGCGACAGAAACACCTCTCGTGCCGGGCGGGGTCGATCCAGAAGGCTCCCGTCCGTGGCCATCAGCCGGTAGGGCAAGAGCTCGCCGCCGCTGACTTTCTCGAGAGCGATCCGGTAGAGGCGGGCATTGGAGCCGTTAAGCAGCCTGAGCCGATAGAGTCTCGTTCCGACCTCTAGGCAGGGGGTGGGAGTCATGTTGACCAGGATGGTGTTCCCCGTGTAGCCCATGGAGCGGGACATCTCGTCCGGGTCGTAGACGAGGTTCCCCTCGCCGTCGAAGCCCTTGTCCTGAACAACCAGGGGAAGGTCGGTCTCCCCGAACTTCACGCCCAGCGTCGCATTCACACGGCGCTCGTCCTCATCCTCGACGATGAAGAGCCCGGCTAGGCCCATATAGACCTGGCGGGCGGTGTTGCCGTGGCCGTGGGTGTGATACCAGTACGTCCCTCCTCGGTTAGGCACGGGGTACGCGTAGCGGTAGCTGGTGCCCGGACGCACCGCCCACAGGGGGTGCCCGTCCATCCGCCAGTGCAGGTGAAGTCCGTGCCAGTGGATGGTCGTCTCCTCGTCAAGCCTGTTGGTTAGACTCACGGAGAATGCGTCGCCCGTCTCGACCAGGAAGGTCGGGTTGAGCCATACCATCCCGTCACGCTCGGCACGGTACACCAGCATTTCGGTCTCCTTGCCCGGCACCAGGGCTACCTTCTCCCTTCGGGCTACTAGCTCTATAGGATCCGCCGAGGTCTCGAGGATCCCCAACAAGCCGTCCCTACCGGGAAGGAGTAGCTCGTTCTTGAAGTTATCCAGATTGGTGGGGTCCAGAGAATCACGGTATGCGGATGAGGTGTCCATCAATGATCCCCGTTCATGGTGGATTGCAGTCGGTTCCTCGAATTAGTAAGGGAGGTGCCCCCGAGAAGACATATCTGTGGAGACGGTGTCCACTGGATCGCCATATTAACCGAACGGAGTGAAGGAATGCGCCCGGCTGCTCCTGCTGGTCGGCCTGGTAGGGCTGCCAGTGCGCGTCTCGGCCCGCCCGGGGGTGATCGAGAAGATCGGGTTCCGGGTCGCGCTCGTGGGGCTGGACCTCGTGGTGACCAGCGAAGGAGCGCACGAGCGCGCTGGGTTCGTCGGCCATGATCCCTCGTGGTAGGAAACGGCGTCGTTGGTGCTCGCGGCCTTTTCTTGTGCGCCGAGCTTCGGCTATTGGTGCGGTGAAGACCTCCGGCATCCAAGGCATCGGAACCTCTTCTAAGGGATCTCGGGTTGTGCGACCCCACTAGCCTACGCTATTCATCAACCGCGTGAAATGCAGGCTCTCCGAAATTCATTTGCAGATCCTGCATAGACCCGCCCGCATAGGGGCGTAGGCGGGCCAATTTACTAGCCTCGACGATCTGGTCGCAGCATACGGCAATTCAAGGTCGAGTTGAGACACAAACCGTTTATCAAAGCCTGTTTTTTATACAGGGCTTGATATCGAGTATAGGGGTGTTGTCGAACATGCCCAGCCTCCCAACGTCTATGTTCGCGTCCCTGATCCCGAGCACCTCTAAGACCGACATCCCGATCGGGTTGAACCTGATGGGCGAACACGTGCTGAGCACGCTCGCCTCCGTCCCGTGGTGCCCTGACCTCTGCCGAAGAAACGCAGGCGAAAACCCTGGGCTCCGATGTAAGACGAAGATCACGAATATGCTCTGGCCGGCTCGGATATCTCGAGGTTCCTCAGAGTATTTCTCGTCGATGACCAGCGTTCCCTCCACGTCGGAAACGCCCCAGTGCCGGGGGAGCTCTTCGGCGTCCGTACGGACGAAGCCGATCGGCTGAACTCGATTCTCATACCGAAACCCCTACTGTGTGCCCCAGCTCTTGCTTGCTGTCACTTCGAGGTACAGCATTAGGCGAAAGTGCTTGCATCCAATGTGAAATGGTCGAGCGGTTCCTCGCCCCCTTCGCCCTGCCCGGGTCGCGAGCGGTCACCGCAGCGCGGGGTAAGGCAGACATCAAAGTCCGCGACCTCACGTACCGCTACGTAGGTAGCGAGCGTCTGGGAATGTCCTTTCTTCGCTTTGCCCTCCGCGACATCGCTACGGGGCTATACATTGTTGGTCAACTTGCCGCGACCCGACACTCTCTACCCCCGACGCTGCTGTAAAGTACATCCCTAGATATGGCCGAACGATCGAGACGATCTTACGGATATGTTCGCCGACCCTGGCCACCGCGGGAATCGGCTTCGAGGGGTCCCGCAAGAATCCGCAGTAGACAAAGGCGGAGGCCTCGTCGCGGTCTTTGGGCGGTGATGCTACTGGTGCTCAGCCTCCTCTCCTGCCTCGTTGTGGCCGCGGGCGTCCTCTGGTACTACGAGCGTCCGGACAACACTACGCCGCTAACGGCGGTAGATCGACCGACCACTGCCGAACCGCCCCAACCACCCGTGGACCCCGCGCGGGTTCGCGTCGTCAACGGGCTGCGGGCAAAGCTCCAGAGCATATCTAAGGCACATCCAGGTATCCAGGGAGTCGTCGTCTTCGACCCCTACTCCAACGAGGGCGCTTCGCTCAACGCCGACCGGCGCTTCGTGGCCGCTAGCCTCAGCAAGCTGTACGCCCTGATTACGCTCTACAGGGCCGCCGCGATAGGTACGTTGAGTCTGGAAGATGAGATTACCATGCGTCCCTCGGACGTCTGGGCAGAGGGCACCGGCGTGCTCTACCGCTACCCTGTCGGTCACACCATGACCCTGCGCGAGTGCGCCGAGTTCATGATCAAGGAGAGCGACAACACCGCCGAGGTCATGCTCAACCGCTTTCTGGGGGAGGAGGAGATAGAGGCCCAGCTCCGAGGCATAGGCGCGCGCTCGACGAGCTACTGGCTGCCCAACACCACCACCCCCAACGACATCTTGCTCGTATTGAGGGCCATAGCGGACCCCTCATACACAAGCCCGGAGCTCTCAGCGGAGATGCTCGACATCATGACTAATACTTCCTTCGAGGACCGCCTGCCTCAGCCGCTCCCCGTAGGCCACCGCGTCGCCCACAAGATAGGCTCCTACGAGAGCACTTTCTCAGACGCTGGGCTTGTTTTCCCCGAACGGACAGGCGGGCTCGACCAGCGGTACTACGTCGTCGTCTTCTCTGAAGGGGCCACGGAGGCGGAGGCCAGAGAAACTATCCAAGACGTCTCTCTCGTAGCATACCGGGCCTTGGCTCCCTCCGGCGCTCGATGATGGTTGCGATCTTTCATAAACACTACTACGTAGCTTGGCAAACCCCCGGTACTATTCTGGGTACTCAGTTGCGACGAGTCTTTCCAAAACCTACCTCATGGAGGGCGGGGCTTCGAGGCGTTCCATGCGGTCGATCCGTAAAATAGCGTTCGCCTCTCATGGGTTCACTCATGTGTTCAGGGTGGGGCGTCTAAATAGTTTGTCCCTCCGCAATGTCCCCCCTACGAGCCGCCGCGTGGCAACTCGACATCGGTATCAAGTTTCCTACCAGGAGCCATCGGGATCTCTCCTCTTTATCGACGTAAAATCTTTGTGAGTCACTGTAACCGTATTGCAAGCGGGACGGCACACAACGGATAGGTGAATTTTGCAGGATTGCCGAAAACCCCATGAATAAGCGCAATGTCTGAACACCGGTAAAGACTGTAACTGGTGACATCCGATTGTGACTCTGAAGGTCGTGGGTTAGAGCCCCGTCGGTCGCCCACTTATTCTGAGTACAATCACCAAATACGTAGCTGGAGAAGGGTCGAGGAGCCAGATACTCCCTGGCCCTCCTTAAATTTGATACCGGAAGCTAGAAGCTGCTAGACGCCGTTAATCTCGTAGTCGGCGAGGACCCTGTCGCCGTCGGCGATAAAGTTATCCACGCCGGGGCTGCAGTCGAGAAGGTCGCGCCCGTCGCCGTCGTTCCCGCTGACGAAGAAGTGCCGGCCAGCTACCCGGACGACACGGACGAGCTCTACGGCGGCGACGATGGTCACTATGTCACGACCCTCGTCTCCCTTGACCACGTCTTGACCACGTCGTCGCCCGGGTTCCCGGCGAGCCCCTTGAAGCAGTTGGTGGCACTGTCGTCGCCCTGGCCGCCGGAGACGACGTCCATGCCGGCCATGCCTGAGACCCGATCCGACCCCTCCTGGTCGATTAAGGAGTCGTCCCCACCCAGCCCGGATACGTCGTCGCTGCCGCCCTTGACGCGGACGGAGGCATCCTCGGAGGTGTCCCCGTATGGTGTCGCTATATGTGCCGAGGATAGCTTACACCGCCAGGGTGACGCCGCTGGCCAGCGCCAGACCCGCCGCTGAGGTGACGAGTAACAGTGCGCACTTCATCACAGCCTGTATTTTCTGTTTCCAGGGTGAGGCCGAAGACAACTCGAAGCGTCGCCGCTGCAACCTGACCGCTGGATCTTACGAACCCGGGGTTCACGGGCACATTGCGCAAAAGAGCTAGTTGTGAGCGGTTCTTGACCCACTTCGGAGAACCTTTTCTGCGCGAGTTTCGATGGATACGCTTCGAGTAAGCCATATTAAGATGCAGATTGGTCGCCTTGCTGGAGGGGTAGGCGGGGCTGGTGGAGGTTGTCCGGGCCGGATCCTTGGAGGGGGTTCGGCGTCAAGCCACCTCCCTGGAGTTCGACGCGGCGGTGTTGGAGCTAGGGCTCCTGGACGGACACGGGGCGGGCTTGATCGTGGAGCCGCGAAAGACCGATTCTTCCGACTCCAATGCTTCGGATGCAAGGTTGCTTAACTCGGAAGCGAGGATTAGACTTCCTGTAGATGAGGGATTTCCAGGACTATACAAGGCAAAATCGGGCTGCGCGCTGGAGGTGGTGGCTATGGTCGCTGCCGATCGTAGTGGTGTGTTTGATCGCAGGCGTCGGGGCCTTATCGCTCCCGATTGAGACGCTGGGTAGCGCAGCGGAGCCGAAGCCTCAGAAGGTCGAGGCTTCCCCTACCGGTTGGATCGAGAAGATGCTGGGAGGTAACGGTGGAGGCGTGGGTGGGCCGCTCAACGTGCTCGTGCTGGGCATGGACAAGCGCCCCCCGGACAGCAAGGAGGTCCGGGTCGAGGGAACCCGCACTGACACGATCATGCTCGTCCGGCTAGTACCGAAAACCGGTGAGGTCAAGCTGCTCTCCGTACCTCGCGACCTCTTCATCGAGGTAGCGCCTGGGGTGAAGGACAGGGTCAACGCCGCCTATACCTACGGTGGCCTTTTAGGGACGAAGGATGCGGTGGAGAACTACGCCAAAGTTCCTCTAAACCACCACGCCGTGGTGGATTTCGAGGGCTTCGAGGCAGTTGTAGACGCCATGGGCGGGATCGAGGTCTACATAGAGGACGGGTTCCCGGACAACTGGCGCATGGAGGAGGGACTGCAGAAGCTTAATGGCCATCGCGCCCTCCGTTACGCCCGCTACCGGGGTACGGTCTGCGGGGACCTCGACCGTATAGAGCGCCAGCAACAACTGGTCGCCGCCCTGCGCAGCAAGGCCCTCAGGTGGAACACTGTCAGGAAGATGCCGGATATAGTCAAGGTCATGAACGAGAACGTCGAGACCGACCTCGGTCTCGACGAAGCTGTCTCCCTGGGGCGCGTACTCATCCGGCGTGGCCTCAACGCGAAGATGACTTCAAATCAGCTCAAGGGTACGCCGGAGACCCTACCGAACGAAGACAAGGTCCTTCTTCCCAACGAGCAGGCCAACGAGGCCATCCTCGAAGATTTCCGTCACGACGGCCCGAAGGTCCACCAATCCGACCCGAAACCGTGGCCCGTGAGTTCGTCGTCCACCTGCGAGTAGTGGCGTTAACGGGTGTGTCGTGGCGTTAACGGGTGTGTCCTCTGACCCATGAGCCCTTCCGGGCGCCGTGGGGCACAGGTTGGCGGGGCTTGCGCCCGTAGCGTAACGGGGCCAGACCTTCCGGGCGCGGGATGGGCGGCTGCTATAATTCGGCTCAGGTCCTACGGTGAGCGAGAGTGGTGGAATGGTAGACACGCTAGATTTAGGATCTAGTGCCTTCTGGCGTGCGGGTTCAAATCCCGCCTCTCGCACATCGCCGCCGGGTGGTGGCCAGCTTGTGGTGGGCCGGTGGAGAGGAAACTGGAGGGTATGACGGCTAACGTAACGAAACTCGAAGATAACAAGGTCCGCCTCGACGTCGAGGTGCCGCCGGCGGCGGTCCGCAAAGGGGTCGAGGCGAAGGTGCGCGAGCTCGGCCAGCAGGTTCGGGTCCCGGGTTTCAGACCCGGCAAAGCGCCGCGGCGTGTGATCGAGAACCGCCTTGGGCGCGACTACATCTACATGGAGGCCCTTCAGGAGCAGCTCCCGACCTGGTACTCGCAGGCCGTGATCGAGACCGACCTCCGCCCGATAGACCAGCCGGAGATCAACTTCGATGAGGCGCTGGACGAGGAGGAGGGTTTCAAATTCTCCGCCACCGTAGAGGTACGGCCGCAGGCGAAGCTCGGGGAGTATAAGGGCATCGAGGTTCCCAGGCGCGAGATCGAGGTCTCCGAGGAAGAGGTGGACGCCCGGCTCGAGGAGCTGCGCGGCCAGTTTGCGACCCTTGCCGCGGTCGAGAGTAGGCCCGTGCAAGAGGGTGACTTCGTGGTACTCGACTTCAAGGGCGAGCGGATGGCCGGAGGTCCTCTGGAAGGCGCCGAGGCTGAGGACTACATGCTCGAGGTCGGGCGTGGGGAGCTTCTGCCAGACTTCGAGCAGAACATCGTCGGGATGAACGCCGGCGAGCGCAAGCAGTTCGGCGTGACCTTCCCGCAGGACTACGCGCAGCAGTCGCTTAGGGGACAGGCCGTACTCTTCAGTGTCCACGTAAAGGAGATCAAGGAGCGCGACCTGCCGCCTCTGGATAGCGAGTTCGTCAAGGAAGCCAGCGAGTTCGAGACGCTAGATGAGCTGCGGTCTGCTGTGCGTGAGCAACTTGAGGCTGCAGTCGAGCAGCGCGCTGCGGGCGAGTTCCGGGGCCGCGTGCTCGACGCGGTGGCCGCGAACGCAGAGGTCGAAGTCCCCGATGTCATGGCTCACGAGAAGGCGCACGAGATGGTCCAGAGCTTCGAGCGGAGCCTCCGGGCCCAAAGTATGGAGCCAGAGCAGTACTACCAACTCGCCGGCTCCAATCACGCGGACTTCGAACAGAGGGTCAGACCGGACGCCGAGGACACCGTTAAAAAGGAGCTCGTGCTCGACGCGGTGGCCGAGGCCGAGGGCATAAAGGCCGGCGAAGACGAGGTGATGCACGAGATCTCTCACCTCGCCGCGGACTCCGAGAGGAACCCCGAGGAGATCGCCGCGACCCTCCACGCCAACGGGACCTACGCGCTGCTGGAGGAGGAGATCTCACGCCAGAAGGCCTTAGAGTTCCTGGCTGAGAACGCTGTGCCCGTACCGATGCCCGAAGAAGAGACGCAAGACGAAGAGACCGTGGCCGATGAAGAGGCGGAACCAAAGGCGGAGGCTGCGGACGAGCCGGTGGAGGCTAAGGCCGGAGTTGCCGGCGCGGAAAACGACGAACGAGAGGAAAAGGAATGAGCTACGAAGTCAACAATGTCATCCCTTACGTAATAGAGCAGAGCCCGCGCGGCGAGCGGGCCATGGATATCTACTCGCGGCTCCTGAAGGACAGGATCATCTTCCTCGGCACCCCGGTGGACGATCAGGTCGCGAACGCCATCATGGCGCAGCTCTTGCACCTTGAGAGCGAGGACCCGGAGCAGGACATCAACCTGTATATAAACTCGCCGGGTGGGAGCGTCACGGCGGGGCTGGCGATCTACGATACCATGCAGTTCGTCAAGCCGGACATCTCGACGACCGCTTTGGGTATGGCGGCTTCGATGGGTGCTTTCTTGCTTGCGGCTGGCGCCAAGGGTAAGCGGAACGCACTGCCGAACACCAGGATACTCCTGCACCAGCCGAGCGTCGGCGGACTCGCGGGCCAGGCTTCGGACGTGGAGATTCACGCCAAGGAGCTCATCATGACCAAGCGGCGCCTCAACGAGATTTTGGCCCAGAATACTGGGCAGGACTACGACAAGATCGAGCACGACACCGACCGCGACTACATAATGGGTCCCGAAGAGGGCATTGAGTACGGCGTCATCGACAACATCGTCAGAAACCACTAAAGGTCTTGGGAGCCAGTGCACACGATCAATGATGCTGGGGAGGACTTAACGGCATGAGGGATCCGTCGGATCAGCTGCAGTGCTCTTTCTGCGGGAAGAGCCAGCGTCAGGTCAGGAAGCTCATCGCCGGCCCGGGCGTCTACATCTGCGACGAGTGCATCGAGCTCTGCAACGAGATAATCGACGAGGAGTTCTCTGGTCCAGAGCTTCTCAAGGAGGACGACCTCCCCAAACCTCGGGAGATTAACCGCATCCTAAACGAGTACGTGATCGGCCAGGAAGACGCCAAGCGGGTCCTGGCCGTCGCGGTCTACAATCATTACAAGCGTATCCAGATGGGCGCCGAGGCGTCCGACGGCACCGAGCTACAGAAGTCTAATATATTGCTCGTGGGACCCACGGGCTCGGGCAAGACGTTGCTGGCGCAGACGCTTGCCAAGATCCTCAATGTCCCCTTCGCCATCGCCGACGCCACAGCGCTCACCGAAGCCGGCTACGTGGGCGAGGATGTGGAGAACATTCTCCTCAAGCTTATCCAGGCCGCCGACTTCGACGTGAAGAAGGCGGAGACTGGAATCATTTACATCGATGAGATCGACAAGGTCGCCCGCAAGGCGGACAACCCCTCGATCACACGCGACGTCTCCGGCGAAGGCGTGCAGCAAGCCCTCCTGAAGATCTTGGAAGGCACCGTAGCGAGCGTTCCGCCGCAGGGCGGGCGCAAGCACCCGCACCAGGACTTCTTGCAGATAGACACCAAGAACGTGTTATTTATCTGCGGCGGTGCGTTCGGAGGCTTAGAGGAGATCATCCGGCAGCGCATCGGCAAGAAGAACATCGGCTTCGGGAGCGACATCGACTCGCGCATCAAGCAGGAGCTCGACTCCATCCTGCAGTTCGCGCTGCCGGAGGACCTCCTGCGCTACGGCCTTATCCCCGAGTTCGTCGGGCGCCTGCCGGTGATCTCCACGTTGCGCAGCCTTGAGGAGGCGGATCTGGTTCGAATCCTCACCGAACCCAAGAACGCTCTGGTGCGCCAGTACCGGCAGTTCTTCCGCTACGACAAGGTAGACCTCGCCTTCACTGACGAGGCTCTCGCCGCGATAGCGGAGCTCGCGCTGGAGCGGGGAACTGGAGCGCGGGGCTTGAGGAGCATCATGGAAACGGCCCTTTTGCCGACGATGTACGAGCTGCCGAGCCGCTCCGACGTGAACAAGTGCGTCGTGGACGCCGACACGGTAAAGGACGGCGTGCAGCCTTCGCTCGTAACTGGCTCCCAGAAATACTCTTACGACAAAGAAGAGACCGCTTAACCAGAAATTCTTTGAGAGAAACCGGGATACCAAAAACCTACGATCACCGCGCCGTCGAGGGCCGCATCTACGCCGAGTGGGAGCGCCGCGGCGCGTTCGAGGCCGACCCTAACCCCGAGAAGGAGCCTTACTGCATCGCTCTCCCGCCGCCTAACGTGACGGGGGCACTGCACATGGGCCACGCCCTCAATGGCTCCATCCAGGACACCCTGATCCGGCGGGCCAGGATGAAGGGCTACGAGACGCTGTGGCTGCCCGGCGTGGACCACGCCTCTATAGCCCTGCAGAACGTCGTCGAGCGTAAGCTCTTGCGCGAGGAGGGCAAGACCCGCTTCGACGTCGGGCGTGAGGAGTTTGTCGAGCGCTGCCGCGTCTTCGCAGAGAAGGCGCGCGCTACTATCCTCGGCCAGCTCCGCAAGCTCGGGGCTTCGGTGGACTGGCGGCGCCTGCGCTACACGATGGACGAGGGGTACGTGGATGCGGTCAATACTGCCTTTATTAAGTTGTACGAGGAAGGTTTGATCTATCGCGGCTCCCGCATAACTAACTGGTGCCCGCACGACCGCTCAGCCATCAGTGATCTAGAGGTCAACTACGAGGAGGTCGACGGCAGGCTCTACGGACTGCGCTACCCCTTCGTGGACGACAAGGGGCCAGGCCCCGACGGCAATAACTTTGCCCAGGCGTTCTCCACGCGCCCCGAGACCATGCTCGGCGATGTCGCCCTCGTCGTAAACCCGGAAGACGAACGTTACAAGGACCTCGTCGGCCGCAGGGTACTCGTACCTTTCGTCGAGCGCGAGATAGAGATCTTCGCCGACGACTACGTTGACCCCTCCTTCGGGACCGGCGTCCTCAAGATCACGCCGGCCCACGACCCGAACGACTTCGAGATCGGGAACCGGCTCAACCTTAAGCCCGTCAACGTCCTGAACCCGGACGGCACGATGAGCTCGAGTGGCGCGCAGTTCGAGGGGATGAGCCGAGAAGACACGCGCAAAGCTGTCGTCGAGCGTCTGCGGGAGAGGGGTTTGCTTGGCGAGGTGAAGGATTACCGTCACAGGGTCGGCCACTGCGACAGGTGCGGGACCGTCATCGAGCCGTGGCTCTCGGAGCAGTGGTGGATCTCCATGCGGAAGCTAGCTGAACCTGCTAGAGAGATACTGAAGGAGCGTAGCATCACGGTCTACCCTGACTCGTGGCGGCGGGAGATGATTCGGTGGCTCGAGAACCTCCACGACTGGAACATCTCACGCCAACTCTGGTGGGGCCAACGCATCCCGGTCTGGTACGGCCCGGGCGGGGAGGTTGTTGCCTCTAAGAAGTCTCCGGGAGAGAACTTCGAGCAGGACCCTGACGTTCTGGACACCTGGTTTAGCAGCGGTCTGTGGCCGTTCGCGACGCTCGGGTGGCCCGAGGAGACGGAGGACCTCCGGTACTTCTATCCCACGAGCTTGCTCTCGACGGCGCGCGAGATCATGTACCTGTGGGTGGCGCGCATGATCATGAACGGCCTCCACTTCCAGGGCGACGTCCCGTTCGAGCGCGTGAACGTCCACTCCATCGTACTGGCGGAAGACGGCACGAAGATGAGCAAGTCTAAGGGCAATACTATAAACCCCCTCGACCTCCTCGATGAGTACGGCACCGACGCCGTGCGCTTCGGCCTGCTCTACCAGTCCTCGACTCAGGACTTCGCCTACTCCTACGAGCGGACGGAGATGGGCCAAGCCTTCGTCACCAAGCTGTGGAACGCCACGCGCTTCGTGCTCGGCTACCCTGAGGGGGGAGAGTCGGACGACCTCTCCGCTTCTGACCGTTGGATCCTCTCAGAGTTCAACCGCACCGTTAGGGAGTACGATGCTCTCTTAGCGGAGTGTGTGTTCTCGGAGGCGATGCGCCTTATCTATAGCTTCACGTGGAACCAGTTCGCCGACTGGTTTATCGAGATCGCCAAGGTCGCCCCCTCGTCGGCGACGCCGCACGTCCTCAGGCAAGTGTTCTTGGGCACTCTCAAGCTGCTGCACCCTGTGATGCCGTTTGCGACCGAGGAGATGGCGCGCGTGATCGGGGAGGACGAGATGCTCGCGCTGCAGAGCTTCCCCGCCTACGACCCGGCGCTCGAAGACAAG
The DNA here is from genome assembly GCA_035641035.1 of Rubrobacter sp. GTDB lineage: Bacteria > Actinomycetota > Rubrobacteria > Rubrobacterales > Rubrobacteraceae > Rubrobacter_D. The sequence goes on from DASQVA010000215.1 coordinate 12,867, forward strand.
GAGGCGGACCACCTGCTCGACCGCACCCGACGGGCCGTCTCGGCGGTACGCTCTTTCCGGGCCGAGACGAAGGTCGAGGGCGAACTAGAGGGATTCGTGCCGCCAGGTATTGAGGAGGGTGTGTACGCGGCGCTGGCCCGGGTGAGGCCCGCCACGCCGGCTGACGACGGTAAGGTCCGGGCGTCGCTGCCGGCGGGGGACCTCGTGGTGGAGATAGTGCTCTCTGAGGAGATGCGGCGCGGCGAGATAGAGCGCCTGCGAAAGGAGATCTCGCGCGTCGAGGTCGAGGTGAAGCGCGCCGAGGGCAAGCTCGCCAACGAGAAATTCGTCCAAAATGCCCCCGAGAAGATCGTTGTGGGCGAGCGCGAGAAACTCGACGTGAACTCCGTCATGCTCGAGACCCTCTCCCGCCGGCTCGAAGAGTACCTCTAGAACACCCAGGTCGTGCCCTCTTTCCCGCAGGTGTGCGCCGCACTCGATCTCCGACGACACATTACCCTCGGCTTCGAGCGCATCGAAGCTCTCCTCGCCGCCCTCGGCCATCCCGATCTGGCTTTGCCCCACGTTGTGCAGATCGTCGGCACGAACGGCAAGGGCACCACTGCGTTGGCCCTGGCGGCAGGCCTCGAAGAGTTAGGTTGCCCGTCTGGCGCGTACCTCTCACCCCACGTCCTCTCCTACACCGAACGCGTTGTACTGCGGGGCAGACAGGCCTCCGAAACGGAGTTCGCCGGCGGCATAGGGGAGGCTATAGAGTTGGCAGACGAGCAAGGCATCCCCGCCTCGCAGTTCGAGCTCCTGACCGCGGGCGCGCTGAAGATGTTCGCCGACGCTGGGCTTCAGTGGGCCGTCCTCGAAGCCGGGATGGGCGCGCGCCACGACGCCACTTCCGCGGTCGAGGCAGAGGCCATCGTGCTTACGAACGTGGCCCTGGATCACACGCAGTACCTGGGCGAGACGGTCGAGGAGATCGCGGCTGAGAAGCTCGCGAACCTGCGGCCGGGTGTAACCTTGTTGCTCGGGACGGAAGATCCGAGGGTTCTAGAGGTAGCCGAGCGCGAGTGCCAACGGCTCGGCGGGAAGATGGTTCGCGTCGGTGACGTCGGCGAAGAGGGGATCGCTCATTTGGGGTTCGCTCCGTACGCGGCACGGGACGTGGGGCTGGGGTTCGTGGCGGCGGAGACTCTGTTGAACCACACGCTGCCCGCGAAGGCGAGAGAGGTGGCCGCGCTCGCGTTAAGGGATGAGCTTCCCGGGCGGTTCGAGGTGCACAAGGTCGGGGGGGTGCCCGTGGTGGTGGACGGGGGACACAACGCGGCGGGGATTGCGGCGGCTCTGGTGGCGGTCAGGGGCGCGTACGGGGAACGTCCGCTAGCCGTGGTCTTCGGCGTTTTGCATGACAAGGACGCCGGAAGTATGCTTACTGCGTTGAGGGGGGAAGCCCAGCCCATCGTGCTGACTCGTCCGGAAGGGGAGAGGGCGGCCGACCCTACGCTCGTCGCTCGTGAGCACGAGCCACTGGATCTGGTAGGGAGGAGAGCCCTGGTAGTGGAGGACGCTGTGGAAGCCTTGAACGTGGCGGTCGGGCGGATGGCGGAGGCGGGCGGCGTGGTGCTGGTAACGGGCTCACTGTCCACCGCCGCGCCGGTGTTGCGGTGGTTGCGTGAGGCATAGAGGCGTCTGGCAGCTCTTGAGCTTGCTCGCGGTAGTGGCGGTCGCGCCTTTTGTTATCGAGCACTTCGTGATGATAAGGTTCATCGTATGAGTCTCATCGTCGGCGCGTTGCTCTTGCAGCAGGACCCGGACCCGTTCCAGGTCGTAACGAGCTTTCTGGAGAGTCCGATCCTGCGCATTGCAGGTCAGCTAGTGTTGCTGCTGTTCGTCGTGTTGTGGGCCGCCTTAGTCTACTGGACCTACACGGATGCGGCGCGGCGCGGGGCGTTGAGCGTGCTGTGGGGGCTCGTGGCGGTGGTCTTTCCCTTCGTGGGTACGCTCGTCTACCTGATCGTGCGCCCCCCCGAGTACCTGGACGAGTCCCGCGAGCGCGAGTTGGAGCTGGCGGTGCTCGAGCGAGAGCTGCGAAGCAACGCGCTTTTGTGCCCCAACTGCCAAAACCTGATTGAGAAGGACTACCTTATCTGCCCATCGTGCACTCGGGAGCTGAAAAAACCGTGCGTGAACTGCGAAAGACCGCTCAGCATGGAGTGGGGGACGTGCCCTTACTGTGGCACCGACCAGCGTAGCGGCGAGAAACTGACCTGGTAAAGACCCGTGGTAGAGGAGGAAGCTTTGGAACAAACGCTTGTACTGGTCAAAGGCGACGGCGTGAGGCGGCGGATGATCGGCGAGATCATCCGCCGTATAGAGGCGAAGGGGTTGGACATAGAGACCCTTCAGCTCATGGAGGTGAGCCACGACCTAGCCGAGGAGCACTACGCCGAGCATCGCGAGAAGCCTTTCTTCGAGGAGCTCGTAGAGTTCATCACCTCGACCCCCGTCGTCGCCATGCGGGTCCAGGGGGAGGGCGCCATCAAGGTCATGAGGAACCTCATGGGCGCGACGAACCCCGCCGAGGCCGCGCCTGGTACCATCAGGGGAGACCTGGCCCTGAGCCTGCCGGACAACCTGGTCCACGGCTCGGATTCGCCCGAGAGCGCAGAGAGGGAGCTGGGCCTCTTCTTCGGCGCGTAGATCAAGGCTGTGTTTACCCTCGCCTCTGAGTCCGCCCGGCGGGTGGATTTGCTCCGCTGTGCCGGCTACGACTTCGACACTCGCAGGAGCGGCTTCCCCGAGGTCACGCTCGAAAATCCCAAAGAGACCGTAGTGTCCAACGCCCGCGGCAAGGCGCTCGCCGTCGTGGACGGCAACGGCGGAGTCGTCCTCGGGGCCGACACGGTAGTCTACCTGTCACACCCTTCAGCCGGCGTCCTCGGTCAGGCGAAAGACGCCCACGATGTGCGCTGGATGCTGGGGTTGCTAGAAGGGACCACCCACGAGGTCCACTCCGGGGTCGCGATCGTCCGCAGCGACGAGCTTGCGGTGCGTCACGCGGTCACGAAGGTGCGGATGCGAGGGCTTCAGGCGGGGGAGATCGAGGCCTACGCCCGGCTCGGGGAGGGGGTGGGCAAGGCCGGCGGATACGCTATCCAGGGCCGGGCCGCGGCCTTTGTGGAGTGGATTGGGGGGGACTACACCAACGTCGTCGGGCTACCACTCGCCCTAACTGGCCGGATGCTGGCGAGCTTCGACGTCCATCCCTCCTGAGTTAGCCGTTAGGGTGAAGACGGGTGAATCGTACGCAGGCGTGCGGGCGAAGGACGCTTCCGGCACGACACTCGGTACCGCCAAGGCGGTTAAACCGAAAGACTAGGCGAAGTTCTCTGACATCGGTTGCGCCGAACTCTCACA
>DASQVA010000216.1:0-2071 GCA_035641035.1 Rubrobacter sp.
GAGGTTGCCGCTGGCGGACCACGTCGTCCTGGTGAGCGGGCGCAGCAGCTTCGAGATCCTGCAGAAGTGCCTGGCGGCGGGCGTGCCCATCGTGTGCGCGATCTCCGCCCCTAGCAGCCTCGCGGTGGACGTAGCCCGGCAGTTCGGCATAACGCTTGTGGGCTTCCTGCGCGGTGGCAAGTTCAACGTGTACGCGGGCTTCGAGCGGATGCGAATCGAGGAGGGTTCCGAGTAACAAAATATGGTAGGTATACTGGCCGATAAAGTACAATGGATAGCCGTATAGACTTGGCGGCAATAAGAAATGTCAGGATCGAGGTCCTGTCGGTATAGAGCAAAGGGGTGAGTGTGTTGGCAACTACGACCCTTACGAAAGAAACACCCTCGAACGGCAAGAAGAACGGCTCAAGCGAGGTAGACACGGTCTGTAGCTTCTGCGGCGTGGGCTGCGGACTAACCGTGACCATTGAAGACGGCGTCATAAGCAAAGTCAAGGGCGATAAGGCTGCCTTGAGCAGCAAGGGCGAGGCGTGCATCAAGGGCCGCGAGGGCTGGCGCTACATGTACAGCGACCGGCGCCTGACGCGGCCCCTTATCCGCAAGAACGGCGAACTCGTGTCCGCCTCCTGGGAGGAGGCCTTGGACCTCGTGGCGAGCCGCCTCTCGGAGATCAAGGACGAAAGTGGCCCCGATTCTTTCGGGGTGTTCAGCTCCTCGCGCTCGACCAACGAGCTCAACTACCTGGCCTCGAAGTTCGCCCGCTCTGTCCTGAGTACGAATAACGTAGACAGCTGTAACCGTGCTTGACACGCCGCTAGCGTCACCGGTCTGGTGGCGGTGTTTGGTACGGGCGCGGCGACTACCTCCTATGAGGAGTTCGAGCACACCGACGTTATAATCTGCTGGGGCAGCAACACGCAAGAGTGCCACCCTATCATCTACAACCACATGCGCCGCGGCATGAAGAACGGCGCCAAGATGGTCGTCATCGACCCGCGCAAGATCGACCAGGCAAAGCGCGCAGACAAGTGGCTGCCGGTGCGGGTGGGAACCGACATCGCGCTGGCGAACGCGATGGCGCACGTCATCATCGATGAGGCCCTCTACGACAAGAGCTTCGTCGAGCGGGCGACGGAGAACTTCGAGGCATTCCGGGAGAAGGTGGCCGAGTACAGCCCCGAGCGCGCCGAGAAGATCACGGGCATCCCCGCCGACGATATCCGCGAGGTCGCCCGGATGTATGCCAAGGCCGATAAGGCGACCCTCAACTGGACGCTCGGCATCACCGAGCACCACAACGGCCTCGATGGCGTCTTCGCGCTCATCAACCTCGGGCTGCTGAGCGGCCACGTCGGCAAGTACGGCTCGGGGTTGAACCCGTTGCGCGGGCAGAACAACGTGCAGGGCGGCGGCGACATGGGGGCGCTGCCGAACAGGCTCGTCGGCGGCTGGAACTGGGACGATCCCGAGGCACAGGAGAACTTCGGACGCGTCTGGGGCGCGCCCATACCTCCGAAGGTCGGCAAGAACCAGGCCGAGATCCTCGACGCGATGGAAGCCGGTGAGATCCGGGCTATGTACGTGATCGGGGAGAATCCCTGCCAGTCGGACGCGGACGAGAACCACTCCTCGAAGCTCTTCGGCAACCTGGACTTCCTCGTCGTACAGGACATATTCTTGACCAAGACGGGGCGTCTCGCGGACGTGGTCTTGCCCGCCGCGGCGAGCTGGGCGGAGAGCGACGGCACGTTCGTCAACGGTGAACGCCGGGTGCAGCGGGTGCGCAAGGCCGTCGAACCCCCCGGCGAAGCGCGTCCCGACGAGGAGATCCTCACGGCGGTCGCAAACCGCATGGGCGCAGGGTGGAGCTACGAGAGGCCCGAAGATATCTGGAATGAGATACGCGCGCTCGCGCCCAACTTCTCCGGAATCTCCTACGAGCGACTGGACAAGTACGGCGGCATTCAGTGGCCCTGCCTCGACGGGAGCATAGAGGAGATCTCGGACAACACCCCCAAGGAGCAGCTGGCCGCCGGCACAGTGGGCACCCACGACAAGGGGACAACGGCGG